>CAIWEX010001136.1 GCA_903911795.1 uncultured Schlesneria sp. | reverse complement strand
TGTCAGATTCCCGAGTCCGGAAATCTCCCACAAGCCGTCGTCGGTAATTGTCGAGGTTTGAAGACTGAGTGTCGTCAGGTTTTCCAGCTTGGCGAGCTGTTTCAGATTTGCTGAAGTCAGCTTCAGATCCGAAGGAAGATGAAGCGTTGACAGATTTCGGAGCTTTGCCAGTTCCTCCCACCCGGCATCCGAGATCTGTCCCTGAGAGAAGCTGAGCTTTTTCAGATTCTGCATTCTGCCGAGAATCCTCATCCCTTCATCGGACAATTCGTCTGAGATATTAAGTGCCGCGAGATGTTCGATCTTCGCTGCTTCACGTACCCACGCATCGGGTAGTGGAGAAATTGGGATAGTTAACTCTTGAACTGACCGAAGTTTTTCTAATTGTTTTAGGCCCTCTTCAGTGACGTCGCAGTCCCAAATACTCAATATCTCCAGATTCTTGAAGCGGGCGACTTCCTTCAGTGCATCATCGGTAACGCCTGCCAAATACAAGGCGACGAGGTTGTCGCGTTTGGCAAGCTCACGAAGTCCTTTGGCGGTGATTTGGGTGGCATTGAGACGTAAGCCGAATGCGAAGGGAAAATTGGGGATCTTTGTAACGATTTCGTCGGTGAGCTGCTGGTCCTGTCCTCGCCCCAATCGAAACGTGTAGCCGGGCCGATTCGACGATGCGTAGCCTCCGCCCAAGCCCTCAAACACCTTGATGGCTGCTTGAAGCTGTTCGTCGGTGGGTTTAATCAACCTCGTCGCTCCCGCCGTTGATGGCTGTGACTGCGACTTTTCTTCAAGAATCATCGGTGCTGAGTCAGAGCCTCTGACGAAAATCTTATCGACCGTTGAAGCGGCTTGCGGCTCAGAACGATTGCGGAGAACGGTTGGTGCTTCTGTCAACGGAATCACGACCAATCCTTCCCCTGTCGTAAGGGATTTTGGAGGCATGATCTGATTGGGATCTTTGATCCAGAAAGTTGGATATCCGTTTTTAGCCTGGATGACTTGTCTCGCGTGGGCTGCGAAGTCGGCTGCGGAAACAATTGGCACGCGGTGCTGTCGAGCTTCTTCTTGCAACTCTTTGAAGGTTTCGAGATGCCTGAGAGCGGCTTGTTTCTCTTCTTCATTCACGGCCTTTGTGGGGTCGGGCAGTTCACCAACGACGAGGAATTTGGCCAGATGTGTGATACCAAGATCAGGTTGGTCGACTTTGCCAAGAATCGGAACCCGGCGACCATCTTTGCCGATTTCGACATCGCAGGCGAACGCAGCATGGCACCACAATTTGTCGGTGACTTTTGAATCGATCAGGCCAGCCTTGGCGATGCGATTCACAGGCTCAATCTTCCGAAGATCGAGAGCAAACGTGCTCCAGCCAGACGATTCTGCTGCGGCATTGCGGACAAAGTAGCATCGACCGAGTCGCGTGTTATCCAACATGTGGATCGTTGGAAGTGATTTGTCCCGTTGACTGAAATCTCCGGATACAAACGAGAGATCGTCGAACCATAACAGAATCGAAGCTCGCTCCTTACCAGCGGCGACATCTGGCCCCAGTAATCGAAATGCCCGTTCGCACCGTTCCACGGTCCAGTCCATCGGTGCAATCGCTCGCAGTTGCCGCGAAAACCGTTCGAGTTCAGCCTGCTTGGAAAGTGGCTTGGGTTCGACCGCATTGATCTGATTCGCTGGCTCGATTCGCTTCTGCTGGTTGTTTGCTCCCAGGTTTCGTCTCTCGTCGTCATTCACCGCCTCGGTCTTCACCTTCACGTCCGATTCTTTACCCGGTTCGACACTGACCCCTGTGAACGTGACCCAGTGGCGATACGGACGCAGGCGGAATTCGAAGCGGGTGAGTGGCTTTTTCTCTGGCGTTGCCAGCCCCCAGCGGCCTTCGATCAAGTCTGTTCCTTCGATTCCCTTTCCTTCCCACTGCAGAACCCACTGCGACTTTTCATCCGGGTCGATTCCACGAATTTCAAATGGGAATAGCCTGTACATCTTTTGGGGCGTCCGCAGAACCAGCGCAAGCTTGTTGGGGGCTCGTTCGTGAGGTTCGATCCGCATGATCTGGATCTGTTCGTAGTAAGAACGATAGAGATCATCGTCGGTGAGCGGATTGAGCACCTCGCCAGACGGACTGATTTGCAGCCATTTTCCCCACGGTTCATCGGTCAGACCAACTCGCATTTCACCGTCGGGAATCGTCCACTTGCTGTCTGGAAAAGGGGGATCTCGGCGTTCGGTGCAGACTCGCAACTCATACGGCTCCTTCAGTGGCAAATGCGAATAACTGCTCCCCTTGGTCGCCGTATCGAACGTGAGCGACGGCTGCGCCTTCAGGCCGCGAAATCGAAACAGCAGATCGATCGCCCCTGAATTGGGCTCAGGATGCTCACCATTCTCTGTAAAACTGCCATGCGTGTTACCGCTGATATAGTTTTTCGCCGGCCAGTACCCGACATCGCCAATCGGCCGCCCATCGGGCTTCCAACCCTCCTTCGCTGCAGCCGTGTTCTTCGTGATTCCGACGAACTCAACGCTACGCCCCTCGGGGAGGTTGGCGATGTAGTGCGGTGGCTTTGGCGTGGGGAGCGAGGCAACAGTCACCTTCACGTCAGTCGTTTTACCCGGGTGGACCGACACATTGTCGAACGTCACCCAATGCTGGTACGGCCGCAGGCGGTACTCGAAGCGGGCAACGCGATCAAGCGGCACATTGAACGTGAAGCGGACTTCCGGCTTGTCGAAGAAGTATGACGACGTGTGATTGGTGTGCGTCACGCCGTCGGTGTCTATCAACATCATTTGAAAGTCGAGTCGGTTCAACGACACAGGAGGAAGGAACGTGATTTCCGTTTGCTTCCGTCGCTCGTCATTCTCCGCTATTTCATCGGGCTTGAGCGGCGCCGGTTTGCCATCGACTTTATGGTCACCCAATGCCCGCAACCGTGGATGTGCCACACTGAGAATGGTGATGTCCTCTGCAATATGATCGACCGGATCATTCGCCTCGTTTGGCAGTCGTTTTCCGGTGGAGTCGATCCGGCGCAAAGGCGACAGAGGAACCGTGGCCACGCCAACTTCTACGCGGGCGGTCTTTTGAGGCGCCGTGAAACCGAGGCCCCCGACAAAGCTGACGAATGGCTCCCCGGAGTCGGTCGCTTCAACGGCACGCTCGCCCGTCATGTTCGTAGTGACATCAAGGTGACTCTTGGCACCGTGGACTCGAATCAGCGTTCGCCGCATTTCCTGACCGGTAACACGGACATTCCCGGCTGGTTTGTGGGCAGGCACTTGATCGAGCGGCTCTCCATCCGGCTTCCACCAGTTCTTGTCTTCCTTCCCCATTTCAGCGAGGCCGACAAACTCGACGCTCAATCCATTGGGCAGGTTGGCGACGAACTTCTGCGGTTTCGGTGCGGCAGAGACTGTGACTTTTACTTCCGTTTGCTTACCCGGATGGAGCGACACGTTTTCGAACTTCACCCAATGTCGGTATGGGCGCATGCGGTATTCAAAGCGAGCGAGGTTTTCCCGGGCGAGTTTGAAGCTCCAGACTGATCCCTCGCCGTTCGCTTTTGACGTGGCTGGTGGGACTTCTTTGCCATTTGTGTCGATGGCGTAAAGTCGCCAATCCGCGACCAACAAGAGATCGCCCATCGGCTTCAGCAACAGTTCCTGCCGGTCGTTGTGCGATTCAACGCGGATCGGTTGGATGCGGTTGTAAAGCGACTTCAGTTCGGGCGCGACGTCCACTTCGGCGAGTTTGCGTCCCTCTATGTCAATTCTTTGGACCGGACCGAGCGGTTCAAGAGACAGGCTCACTTGAACAGACGTCGTCTCCAACTCTGAGAACGGGCCACTGGCAATGTTGTAGGCTTTGACTCCGTTTTGGAAGTTGCTGAATGCGACACCAGACACGTTGCTTCCAACTTGAGCCGTAACAAAATGATCTTGCGGAAGCCCGACCAATTCCAGGGCGATCTCACGGCATTCGGCTTGATTTGGAAAGCCGTTGTCGTGATACTCATTTAGACTCGCATTCGGCCTTTTCGACAAGGGGGTTCCATTAGCCTGCCACCAGGCCCGCGGCTGCGAAGGGGGCATACCGACACCGACGAGATTAACGGTCACTCCGCCCGGCAACTTCGCAGAAAATGGCCTCACATCTGCCTCTTGTTCCTTCCCAAATTCAAGCGGCGGAACAAGTGGCACCGCCGGTTCGGTCGCGAAGTCGTTGAACTCGGTCCAGTGGATGGGCCGGGATTTGATGAGGAAGTGTTGGATGTCGGCTTGTGGGCCGGTGTGATTGATACTGAGAGACGCTTTCGATTCATTCGCGTAGGCACGTGGCCCCCAATCGAACTCGGTGTTCGATTCGTTTGCTGTGACTGCGTGGCCGCTGAACTCGAAGTCGGGAATGGGCTTCAGATTGAACGGAATGTTGGTCACCGTAACAAGCTTGGGTTGGGAGGATCTCGATGCCGGGTCGAATCCTTGATGCTCGAAAGCAGTTTGCGTCGTGATTGCGACTCCGTTCAGCGTGGCGGTTGAACCCGTTGCCTTGCCGATGGTGGTCTCGGCCGTCCACGCACCAAAGCCCGCTCCAAACTTGAGGCTCGCCTTGCCCGTTGTTCTATCCAGCACCGCATGCACGATCAGAAGCTGTGACCCAGGCGTCGAAACTCTGTCGGGGATTTCAATCACGTTCCCATAAACTCGCATTCCAAATGGAGGCCCCTGAACGCGCGACGCCCCCGTTTCCCAGACGCGCACGATGGCGGCCAACTCGTAATTCGAGAGCGATTGATCGGCCTGGTCGCTGACGTTGAGCAGCGGCTCGCCGGTCGGAGTCCACCAAATTCTCTGAGCCTCCTTCGGGCGCCCGAGTCCCACGAGTTGCACGTATCCACCAGTACCCAGCCTGCGCGTGAATGCAGCATCCGCATCGAAGACACTGCGCGACGGCCGTGACTGCCATTCGGTGATCCGCGCCGCGTGTTCCTTCGTGGCGTTCGAGCCTCGGCGAACCCAATCCTCGACGCGCGTCAGTTTGTGGAATTGGTCCAGCTGCTTCACCGGGACGCGGACGGCTTCGTGGACGAAGATTGCGTGTAGTTTTGGTGCCTGCTTCGTCTTTGTTTCGTAGTGCTGGCCTGTGGTGTCCTTCACGAGTTCGCTGTACTGCCGCACGACTGCCGGTGGCGACAGGATCACTAACGTGGATTCGCCATCGGACATGACCGAATCAAACTTCACGTTCACCTTGGAGAGGATCGTGCCGGTTTGTTGTTTCGTGGCCTCATCGGCAGCTCCATCAGATGGGGTGGCATCTTTGGGCTTCGCGACGGGAACCATGCCTTGTTGCCGGAAATTGTAATTCCCTTCGACGATCAGCCTCGCTCGATCCGAATCTTCGTCGCGCGTCTCATTGCCGTCGGCGTGCCAGTTCACGTGGTATGAAGGGTCGGTTTTGTCTCCGGTCTGGACGACCTCCGAGTTGATCATCTGAAAGAACCGCTTTTCGGCACCGATGCGCCAGCCGCCGGTCGGCATCGAGTGGCGAATGGTCTTCTGCAACGCGACCAGCCGCTTATTGTCGGCATGGTTCTTCAAGATCGCTCTCAGTTCTTCCGCCGAGCAGCGAAGCGTCGAGAATTTCGCGTCGTCAGGCATCTGCATCGAGCCGGTCTCTTTGGTGACGAGATCGTTGATTGCCCGAATCTCGTCCATCACGGAATCGTCAACAATCGCGGACCATTCGACAATGACTGTCTTCTGCGTCCGGTCGCGGTTGATATCTGCGAGGACGATCCAGGTTGTTGAGGCCAGAACCCCGATGGCTCCCACACAGCAGGTAGCGAGACAGAACAAGACCCACGGATGAACCGCCCGAACATGAAGTTCTGTCTGATAGCCAAGCAGCCGGGCGATACGTTGTCTGAGCGTAGAAGGTCGGTCTCCCGTCGCGAAGAGACTGGCCGCCGTGAAGGTGCGGCGTTGGTTGCGGACTCGTAGCTCGGCTTCCCGACTGAGTTCTGCCACACGCAATAGCGACGCGGCGTAGTCGAGCGGTACCGCTCCGCTGGCGATGACCAGATCGTCGCAACAGTGTTCTCGTTCGTCGCGGATTCGTCGCGAGAGCCACCAGACGGCGGGATGAAAGAACAGCAGTGATTCAATCACGCACTGAATCAGGTTGACCAGGTGATCATAACGACGCAAATGAGCCAGTTCGTGAGCGAGTACCGATTCGATCTGGTCGGGCGTCAAGCCGCTCGCCAGCGTCATCGGCAGAAGAATCATCGGTTGCAGAATCCCCAGCACCGTCGGGACGGTGACACGCTCACAGTAGGCCATCGCCGGGACCAGTATCAGCCCCAGCGCGTCTGCCTGGCGCTGAAGTGCATCGAGCATCCAGCGCTGCGTGATGAGATCGGACTGGTATCTCAACTTGTACCCGCCCCATAGGCCAAGGAGTAACCTCAACCCCATCAAGGCAACACCGATCAGGTAGAGACTCGTGACGAGGGGAGCGTAATCTCGCCACCAGGCTGGTTCACGCACGGCAACCGTCGGCGCAGGGGCTTTCGGGACTTCAACAGGAATGTCCGGCGAAGAAGGAACACTCTTGAACGGCAATTCTTCGGAATGATCGTTCATCAGCGAAGGAACGTCGGAATGATGGTCCATCTCGCTGTGAGTAGGGGCAACTTCTGGGATTTGCGACGGAGAATCGATCGGGGGGGCGGGCTTGACCATTTCGGTAACTGGCGGCGTTGCGTGGGGGATGGCTTGCATGATCGCGAAAGCCACTAACGGACTTCCTGCCATGACTAGCAGCCCCGTCAGCCAGACGCAGTATCTTCCACGCGACGTTTGCTGACGCCCGACCACCATAGAAGTCACGATGGCGATCAACGTCCCGATCCACAGAAAGTGGCCAAATGTCAGCACCAGTGCGGCACACAGGTCTCGCGAGAACAGGATGTTCATGGCGGAGTCTCTTTGAGGAAGAGCGAACTTTGACGGGAATAGTCGACTGGAAAACGGCGATCAATCGGGTGAACCGCTGCTATTCGGTCTTTTCGCCCGTCTTGCGATTGATGATCTGACGGATTTGATTGAGTTCCTCGTCGTCCAGCTCGGAGGTTTCCAGGAGGTGCTGCATGACCGCTTTCGTTGATCCACCGAACAAGCGGTCGACGACATCCTGCAACATGTTGCGAGACGCCTTTTGTTCCTGTACGTCGCTTCGTAGATGAAACTCCGTCCATCTTTCACTCGCTTGACATAACCTTTGGTGTCCATGATGGTCATCATGGTCATGACGGTCGTGTATGCAAGGTCCCTGACCGCTGCGAGTTCATCGCGAATTTGCCTGACTGTTGCCGGCCCCAATCGCCAGAGAACTTTCAGAATCTCCAACTCCAATTCGGTTGGGTTCTTGGATGAGGATCTCGGCATGGGGTGGCTCCCGTACAGGCAGACGCTGGAATTGGGGCGTGCGAAAAACGTGCTGCCCGCCCCCTGAAATACTAATTGATTAGAAGTTTATCGGCTTGATGCCAGAAGTCAATCTAATTTATTAGTAGATCGCGAAAGAAAATCAGCGAAGTCTCGAAGAGCAGCGCTTCGTATGACGGCAAGTGGCTCAACGAGACGAGTAGACGATGATCACGGTACACCCATCAGCCGGAACACGCTAGCGTCCGGTTTGGTCTTTCACATTCACACCCAAGACCTCTGCCGCGTAGTGCAAAAAGCCCGTTTTCACCGAGGTAAACTCGGTGGGGACTGTGGATTGACGACAGACTCACACCGACTTCTCGGTGTACCCTTTGCCGGTTTTTTCCTCGATAAGTTTTGTCGCGTGCTTCTGAGCGCCGGCAGCGTCGGGAAACGATTTGACTTGAGTTTGTCCCTGAGTACCGATGCGACCATACCGCACCGTGACGTCCATATCGTTGGCACTGATCTCCCAGAATTTGGCAGACTTCTCATCGTGAAATTCGAAGTAGCGTATTGTGCTTCCAACCGTTTGGCCGGACGGTGTCGCAGCCACTATTTTTGGCGATGGGCGGGTGGCCTTGGTCGTTGTTACGGCTTTCTTGGGTGCTTGTGGCGTCGCGTGGACTACCACGACGGGCTCATCTTTCCGCAGACCAACGTACGACGGAAATCGCGGGACACCACCATCCGAGAGTTCTTGGTAACGGAATGTAATAGTGCTGCCGATCACAGGCGGTGCTTCGCGTTCGGCATCAGAAAAACCCGTCCCCACCGAGAACTCCGTTCCATCGGGAAGAACGACTTGGAGTGCCCCCAGTCTTCCCTTGTGGCGGCCCGCTCCCGGTTGATGACCGACGACACGTGCCTCGGCATCGTGAAACGTCTTGACCTTCAGCAATGACGACGATCGGCCTGCGACATACAGCGATGCCGGTTGACGCAGCATCAATCCTTCGCCCCCGAGCGATTCAACGCGCTGGAGTTCGTCTTTCAGGTGAGCAATTCCCAGGCACCGTTGCTGCTCATGTGCGACGGCAAATTCGGGTCCCTGTTCCTTGACCAGATCGCTCAAGTATTGAATGCGAGCTTCGAACGGCTCTTTGAGGCATGGAGCATCGAAGACCACGAATCGAACCTGGCGCCAGTGTTCGCTTTGATCTTTTCGACGAACAATGCTGACCGTCTTCTGGAACTGCTTTCGTTCCAGCCAGAGCTCCCCGTCCAGTGGAACATTGGGAAGACCGGCCGTGAACCAGTCTGGGGCGACATACAGGTTTCCCAGTCGTGACAGGAATCGCGTTCCATCCCAGTAAGCGCGAACACCGTCCAGCTTTTCACTGATCCACCAGTCAGTGACGTCCACAATCCCATCCCAGCTTTCTGCGAGCAATACGGGGGCTTCCGTTCCTTCTTCCTCACCCTCGGCATTTTTCTTGCGGACCGGGGCGGCGATTGGTGTTCCCAGGCGAAGCTCTTCAGCCGCATCACCTCGCAGCTTTCGCAAGTGCTTGCACGTTCGGCTTTCGATTCCTGAAGACTGATTGCGCCAGGCAGGACAGGTACATGAGTAGACTCCCCCCGTGTTCTTCAATGTGTAAACAGAGCTTCCGGACCCCTGAACTTGAATTGATTCGCCATCGGCCAGATCAGACATGGTTCTGCCTCCCGGATGTGGTTCGTGATGATGCCTGCGTTCAGACAGAATAACTGAGGCGATGACGATTTTCCCCTGAACAGCGTTCGGCGGGCTGTTACCAATCGGTCCATCAATCAGGGGTTGGGACTGCTTTAGTCCGTCGAATGAGACTAACACGAAGGACACGAAGAGCACGAAGATGGAATTCGGCGAAATCCCAATTGCTGACCTACATGAAACTGGCTGACATCAAGATCGGCTCTTCTTCAGCTTCAACAACACCAGGCTCAAAGATGAAATCAAGCTTTTCATTCTCTGAATTCCTTCGTGTTCTTCTCGCAATTCGTGGTGAAAGAAAGCATCACAAGACGGTGTCACTTCCTGCGGATGACTGTCCCGTGCGTTAAAGCTCCCCGGCGACAAAGCTCCCCGGTGCGACTACGACATGCCGATGCAAATCGTGAATATTCGTCAATGTTCGCCGTCAAATTTGATGCAATCCGGCAACACAGCACAAAGTCGCTACGATCCTCACGATTTCCCCGACTTTGACTGAATCCTTCCGACCTCACCTCTGTTTTCGAGCAATTTTTGAAGTAATGGCCACCCTGTGCGCACGCGTTGCGCTACCCGCTTCCACACTTAAAACAGGGAAGGGGGGACTTGGCAGTCGTGGCTGCTGCAAAAATGGAGGAGAAAATCGTGCATCAGGATCAACGAATCGGTTTGGCGCTGGCGGTGTTGTTAATCGGAGCTGCGGGAGCATTCTTTTTCAGGAATGACCCGAAACCGGTTGCTTCGTCACCACGACTGAAGACCGCTCGAGAACTGGATGCCCGGATCGCCGAGAAGGCGAACAGTCCCTATAACGAAGAGCGTGATGGCGTTGCGGCCAAGACCGTGGCCACTCCCACAGATACCGACGCCAGCCAGCTTCCCCGATTGGATGTCCCCGACTTCTTTGGACCTGAACAGCCCGTCGGAGAAACGACTCGACGCAACAACGAACCGTTCCAGGATCTCGCACCAATCCCCGTTCCCGACGGTAGTACTCATTCTGGAGGTCGTGATCATGGCGAGCAAGTCGCCAAGACGGCTCCAGCGAACGAAAAAGTTCATGTCGTGCAGAAAGGCGAAACGCTTTCGTCGATCGCCGCAAAGGAAATGGGAAGTTCCAGCCGATTCCATGAACTGTTTGAAGCAAACCGAGATCAGTTGAATGACGCCAATGACGTGCGAGTTGGTATGAGCCTGCGTGTCCCCAGCCGTCAGACGGCGAAAGCAGATGGCAGCAAATCACGAGATCGACTTTCGAATTCGGCGCCCCCATTGCTGCCAGGCGACAGCAGTCACGTTGATTCGCGAGAATTTCCTGCAATCCCGGTCGATCCAGCAAAGCAGCCACCACGTTCCGCGGAAAACACACCGGCCAAAAAGAAATTCGAACCTGTCAAACGTCCGCCCCTGGGGATCAAGGGATTGGGAACACAATCCAGTGAGGCGGCACCCGTGACCAAACCTGCGCGCAAGTTGACCCAACTTCCCCCCAGCGACGGTGGTGGAAAAGTGGCTCGCTGACTCGTTATTTGGTTCTCACAAAGGCACGGAGTCAGAGAGAGAGAGATTTACAACTCGGCGCGGCTACGTGACGCCATTCTGCTTCAGGAATTCACCTCCGTGCCTCTGTGGCTCCGTGAGATAAACTTTCCGGGAGAGAACGCTCGCCTCGCATCGATGGGCGAATTATTGAGTCGCGTCACCGATTGTTTGAAGCAACGACACCGACCTGGAAATCAAAAATACCTTAAATCGGCCTGAACGTGTCCCATCGTCACGCACGCCTATTTAGAATCGCTCATTACGCCAGAATTCCTTCAACCACATTGCCAAACACGTCGGTCAATCGCTCGTCGCGGCCTTGATGGAAGTAGGTCAGGCGTTCGTGATTCAAGCCCATCAGGTGCAGAATCGTAGCGTGCAGGTCGTGCAGATGGACTTTGTCCTTGATCGCCTCGAAGCCGAATTCGTCGGTCTCGCCGTAAGATGTTCCACCTTTCGCCCCCCCGCCGGCCATCCACATGCT
>CAIWEX010001135.1 GCA_903911795.1 uncultured Schlesneria sp. | reverse complement strand
GGTGAGAGCAGATACCCCGGTGGGAATCATGCCATTTTCGGCGGAATTCCCCCGGAATCGATTGGGACTGGCTCGCTGGATGACAGACGACCGCAATCCTGTTGTCAGTCGCGTTGCCGTGAACCGAATCTGGTCCCTGTTTTTTGGACGGGGACTCGTTGCATCGGTCGAGGACTTTGGAGCCCAGGGGCAATCCCCCACGCATCCTGAGTTGCTGGATTGGCTCGCGCGTGATTTCATGGATCATGGCTGGAACGTCAAGGGGCTTTGCAAGCAGATCATTCTGTCTGCGACGTATCGCCAATCGACAACGCCACGTGACCCAAAACTGCATACCGAGGATCCCGAGAACCGGATGCTTGGCCGAGGCCCTCGCTACCGGCTGTCTGCGGAACAAGTGCGCGACAATGCCTTGGCCGTCAGTGGCCTGCTGGTGGCAAGAGTCGGCGGTCCCAGCGTGATGCCTTATCAACCAGCCGGACTGTGGGAAGAATCGGGAACTGGCAAGTCGTACAGCCAGGCGAAGGGAGAAGGACTGTACCGCCGCAGTATGTACACCTTCTGGCGCCGGACGTCTCCCCCGCCGACAATGGTCACGTTTGATGCCACCAGCCGTGAAACGTGTACCGCACGTCGAGAGCGAACCGCGACACCACTCCAGGCACTCGTTCTGCTGAATGATCCGCAATATATTGAAGCCGCTCGAGTCCTCGCAGAGAAACTGATCGGTCAGCACGCAGATGCCATCGATGCTCGCCTGACTGCGGCATTCCGTCTGTTGACCAGTCGCACACCGACACCCAAAGAGCTGGCGGTACTGACTCATCTCTATCAGGACCAGAAAGCTCATTTCACGGCCGCGTCGGCTGACGCCGTGGCAATTCTGACGGTCGGAGATGCCCCGCGGAATGACAAACTCAATGCTGCCGATCATGCAGCGATGACCGTCGTGATTCAGACTTTGATGAGTTTTGATGAGTGTGTGACGAAGCGTTGATTTTGAGTTGAGACTCTCACGAATTCAGCAGGAAGACGTCAGCAAACTGACAGCAGGAAGAATTCAATATGGCGACTTTTTTGCAGCCTATACTCTCGCGGCGCCAATTGCTCTCACGGATCGGGATGGGCCTCGGTGGGATTGCTCTGAACGAGCTACTGGCAGGTGATCGCCCTGTTCAGGCGGGGATTGGTGGAGCCCTGCCATCAACCCATCATGCTCCGAAGGCAAAGAGAGTCATCTACCTCTTTCAGAGCGGCGGGCCGTCGCAACTGGAGACGTTTGACTACAAACCTCTGCTCAACGAACGACACGGCCAACAACTGCCAGACTCAGTCCGGCAGGGACAGCGCCTGACGGGCATGTCCGGCAACCAGGCCTCACTCCCGCTGGCTGGTTCGGTCTTCAAGTTCGCTCAGCATGGTCGAAGCGGAGCGTGGATCAGTGAACTGCTACCTCATACGGCCAAGGTCGCGGACGAGATTGCCATCATCCGCTCGATGGAAACGGACGCGATCAATCACGATCCGGCGATTACATTCCTGCAGACGGGGAACCAGGTCTCTGGGCGACCATCGATTGGTGCCTGGCTGAATTATGGATTGGGAACAGACAACGAGAATCTTCCCGCGTTTGTGGTTTTGATCACCAAGGGAAAAGGAGATCAACCGCTGTATTCCAGACTTTGGGGGACTGGATTCCTGCCAAGTCGCTATCAGGGAGTGCAGTTCCGGTCTGGTAAAGATCCGGTGTTGTATTTGAACAATCCCCCGGGGGTCGACCGTGAAAGTCGCCGTAACATGCTGGACCGGTTGCGTGAGCTGCACGAACTGGAGCAGGAGGCAACGGGGGACGCTGAACTGAATACTCGCATTGCTCAATATGAAATGGCCTTCCGGATGCAGTCGAGTGTCCCCGAGGTAACAGATACATCAAAAGAGCCGCAACACATCTTTGATCTTTACGGAGAAGACGCGAAAAAGCCGGGGACGTTTGCGGCGAACTGCCTGCTCGCTCGGCGACTGGCAGAGCGTGGCGTGAAGTTTATTCAGCTTTATCATCAGGGGTGGGATCAGCATGGCGGATTGCCCAATGGGATTCGGACGCAATGCCGTGAGACCGATCAGCCCGCTGCTGCACTGCTGACAGATCTCAAGAAGCGTGGAATGCTGGACGATACGCTGGTGATCTGGGGTGGCGAATTCGGACGCACGAACTATTCCCAAGGTAAATTGACGGCAACCGATTATGGCCGGGACCACCACCCTCGCTGCTTCAGCATGTGGATGGCCGGCGGCGGTATCGAAGGGGGGAGCGTCTACGGCGAAACCTGTCCGTTTGGATACAACATCGTCAAAGATGGCGTGCGAGTCCGTGACTTTCACGCCACGATTCTGCATCTGCTGGGAATCGATCATGAACGCTTGAGCTACAAATTCCAGGGACTGGATGCTCGCCTGACGGGAGTAGAAGAATCTCATGTGTTGAATGACATTTTGACTTGATCATCGCTATAGTGCTCCCGTTTTCTGGCAAGGTTCGTTGATGCAGCTTCTGCATCGAGGTTCGATTGCCAGAGCTTTATTGAACCGCTGCGGTATTCAAAACGGAGAAAGCCATGAATCGACGACCCGCTCAATTCCTCATTCTGACAGCTCTGATTTTGAGTATCACCGGGTGTGTTTCTGAACATACGTCGGGGTCAACGCAGACGTTCACGTATGAATGGTGGCTGCCATTTTCGGTCATCCTGGGGGGAATTGTTGCGGCGCCTCTCGGCTGGGTTCTTCGGAGCAAGTCCGAGAGATATGGTTGGGGCTTGCTGATCGCCGGCCCTCTGTTTGCCGTCTTCGGAGCATTCCTGTATTCCGAGCGAGCGGTTCTGGATGACTCGAAGTTCGTGACCTCGCGCTTGTTTAATTCACACGAAGTGAAATTTGAGACGCTGAAACTCGTGCGAATCACGTCCGAAGTCGTCACTGGCCGCCGCGGCAGGAAGGAAACCAAATTTTACGTCACGTGTACGCGAGCCGATGGAACGACGGCAAAGATTGGTGTCACAAACGCGGTTCTGGAAGCTGCCATTCCGAAGTTCATCGAGAAGGTGGCGGAACGAAATATTCAGATCATCAATGAACTGTGAACGGGATTTGTGCCACTGTACGACCGCGATTCACTTCATACGCAGACGATCAGCTTCAGCGGGGGCGACGGCCGGGTGGCGGGGGCGCACCCCGCTTCGGGGAAGCCCCCGTTCAAACGCATTCCATTTCGGGGGCTTCTGCAAAGCCAGTGCGCCCCCGCCACCCAACCACTTCCAACAGTGGTGCTTCCGATCTGAAAAGATCGATGGGGCGATTTCTGCGATTCACTTCGTACGCAGACGATCAGTTTCGGTGTAGAATCCGGTTCTCGCACGATCAGTTCCATTGAGGTCAGTGACTGGCCTTGATGGCAACGTCTGCAGGGATGTTCCATCAGATTCTCAGAAACTGTGACAAATGGCCTCTTCAACGGACGATGCTTCTCGATCCTCGCAACCTGTACCGGGGACTCCGCCGCCTCCTGAAAAACTGGGGCCTGCGTTTCGCGAACTCGTAGAGGTCGTGGCGAGATTGCGGTCGCCGACCGGTTGCCCATGGGACCGCGAGCAAACACTGGCAACCATCAAGCCCTTTACTCTGGAAGAGACCTACGAACTGCTCGAAGCGATCGATTCGAATGACAATGCTGCGATCGTTGAAGAATTGGGCGACGTCCTGCTGCAAGTGGTCCTCGACAGTCAGATTGCAGCCGACGAAGGGCGATTTGATCTGACGGATGTCGTGGCTGGACTGACCCGAAAAATGATTGGTCGCCATCCGCATGTGTTTGGCGATGTGAAGGTGGCATGTGCCAACGATGTCTCGCAGCATTGGGAACGGATCAAGCAGCAGGAAAAACAACGTGATTCCATCTTTGATGGTCTGCCAGTTGCCCTGCCCGCTCTGGCCCGCGCTGCCCGCTTGTCAAAAAAGGCGGCTCGAGTCGGGTATGACTTTCCGACTCGCGAGATGCTGTTTGATAAACTGCGTGAAGAACTCGCAGAGTTAGGGGCGGAATTGTTTCCGGAAGGCCAGACCCCGAACGTACCAGCGACGGTCGATGCCCCCGTTCAACCAGATCCGGCGCCATTCGATTCCGACCGTCAGAAGCGGATTGAATCAGAGCTTGGCGACGTGCTGTTCGTGGTCGCCAACATCGCACGTCGCTGGCACATCAACCCGGAAGAAGCCCTTCGCTCGAGCAATCGCAAGTTCGAACGTCGCGTCAAATATATCGAAGAACGATTGCAGCAGCAGGGCCGTACACTACGTGACGCGACGCTGGGCGAGATGGAGGCCCTTTATCAAGAGGGGAAGCGAGCCGAGCGAACTAAGATCCCTGGCGATCACGACTCGTAAATTCTTTCGCCGATACGCAGACGTTGAATGTCGAGCACGTCCGATTTAACAAAGATCTTGAAACTGAATATGACCCAGCAAACGATTTCCTCCACAGACGAATCAGAAATTCCAGCCCGGAAGAGCCGCGAGATTTCCGGGACCAAAGTTGTCATTGGAATGTTGACGCTGGGAGTCATGGCAACGGGATTACTGTTCCTGTACTTTGAATTGCACACGCGTCCATTTCGCCCCTTGCGGGAAGCCCTGGGACGAGAATTCAAGCATTCACGTCCGAACGTAGAAGGGGGACGATTAAAGGGACGCGGGCCAATGATCCTGCGAATCTCCATGAGCGTCCCGTTCGACCCGTTTGTGGAAGAAACCAAAGCAACGGAACTCAACAGCCGCGTGCTGGAGATCTCTCGCAAGTATCACGATCTTGAGACGTTTGAGCAGGTCCAGGTCAACCTGATCTTCTTCGTTCCAGAAAGCGCGGCGAAGCGTCGAACGTTTGACTGGAAGAGCAAGCAGAAACCCGAAGATCTCGGGAATCGTCCAAGATCTCTGAGCGCCGCATGAGTTGACGTGATTGGAATTGCGTTGCAATCGTCGCAGACGCTATTCGGCTTTGCGTCCGGTCAACTGTTCGTACAGCTTTGCAGCTTCGGGGTGTTCGGCCTTCAATGTTTTGAGGTCGTCTGCGGAGAACTCCTGCGAAACGTCCTTCCCATCGATCGTTTTCGTCATTTTCACGCGAATTTTCTGGCCATCTTCATCCGTGATTTCGATCTTGCGACCATCCTGTTCGGCACGGATGGTTCTGGGACCTGCCGGGCGATTTGACGGAACAGGAACGGGCTCGACCTGAAAGCGTGGCTGGAACTGAAGTGGGGCTCCTCCGACACCTGCGGCTCGCATCTGAATTTGAATGCCGCCTCCTCCTGCACCCAGGTTCACGCCCCCAAGATTTGCTCCCCCATGTTTCTCATAAAGCTTCGCGGCTTCTGGATGCTTCTTCTTCAGATCGTCGAGATCGGCTGCTTTGTATTCATCGGTCTTCGCCTTGCCATCCACCGGACGCGTATGTTTCAGCACGATATCCTTGCCATTCTCGTCGTTGATCTCAACTTTTTCGTCACCATTCTGAACCTTGACTTGGCGTTTCCCGTCGACGACGCTGACTTCCATCGTCTGGTTCAAGCCCCCGATGCCGCCAAACAATTGTCCATTGATCTGGATCTGGGCCTGATTTTGAGGAACGCCCGGAATGCCGCCGAACAATTTTGCTCCCAACGGTACCTGGCGAGCCTGTTGTTGTTTCTGGAACTCTTCATAGACCTCAGGAAATTTTTGTTCGAGCTCTTTATCCGATGCAGCCTTGATTGTGGTTTCTTTCTTTTCGCCGTTAACAGTTTCCGTGATCTTACCTGTAAAAGAACCATCGGCGGCCCGTTCCAGTTCTGTCGTCTTTCCGTTTTCATTACGAGTCATACGGGTGACGCGGTTGGCATTGGCGAGAGGATTGGGAGCCTGTTTCTGCAAATTCTGACGCAGAACATCCAGACGCAGCGTCGTTCGAGCCCGCACCTGAACGAGTCGAATGTCGGATTCTGAAAGAGTCGTCAAAGCTTTCCGGGTCGCTAGAGCAACCTTGGGATCGTTTGATGCCAGC
>CAIWEX010001134.1 GCA_903911795.1 uncultured Schlesneria sp. | reverse complement strand
TTGACCTTCAACATCGTCCCGGACACTGAATTCCAGTTTCCAGCGACCACTGCCGCGTGTGCTGACGCACCAGAGTTCCAAGACACCAAGTTCTGTAATCCGAGTGTGAAATTGAACAGGAACATAGTGGTCGTCCAAGGCATCGTCCTTGGGAAGCGTTGCTTCAAGGGAATCCGTCTCCGCGAGTTCCTCGTCGGACCAGCGCTGTAACCGTACGCCGGGATCATCGTCTTTGCGAGTTGATGAACTGAAGAACCGGAAGTGTGCTGGCTGACCGACGATCAGGCCGATTGCTTCCGACGGCACATCGACCTCGGTCCCTTCTTCCATTCCGAACGGGACCACGCAGAGAGCTCGCAACGGCCGCGGTGCACCGGGGATTGCCAGACCAGCGGATTCAATGCCAACGTAATAGGCTCGAGCCGCTCCACCGCGAATTCGAACGCCGCCATTGGTCTTGGCCCACCCATAGTATGCCGCACCGCGAGCGACCGCGTAATCGAGATCGTGAACTCCTTCCAGCGTCTGCGGGGATGTTTCCGGGAACCAGGTCTTGAGCGTTTCCAGCAATCGCTCGCGCAATGGATCAGCCTTGAAGACTCCACCGTTAAACAGCACGTGCGTCGGTCGAACAGGATGTCCTTCTCCGTCACCGTGGCTTTGCAAAAAGGCGGCCAGATGTCGAGTCACCGCTGTATCGGATTCGTAAGGGAGGCCGAGTTCCTGAAAACCCGATGCCCGTTGCCGAAGCGGTCGGTCTGCGACGGAACAATTGGGGAAGAAGCCGTTCACGAGCAGTTCAAGCGTGGCATCCTTGGGAACATCGACAGTGACGGTTCCGCCGATCAATTTGCTGCTGCGTCCCAGAATGGAAACGGGATGCTTCTTGGGGCCGTCTGGGGCCAGCAATGTTTCCTTGGCCAGACGGCAGGCATGCCACAATGAGACCGATTGCCACGGATCGAGATTGACTCCCTTCTTGGCAAACAGGCCCGCCACATGGTGGGCGAGCGCCAGGTCCATGTTGTCGCCACCGACGAGCAGGTGGTTGCCAACCGCGATCCGTTTGAGAATCAGTTCCCCCGCTTCTTCCGCGACGCCGACGAGTGTCAGATCGGTTGTCCCGCCACCCACGTCGCAGACCAGCAGTGTGTCGCCGACCTTCAACACTTTACGCCAGCGGTCGCCGATTTCGGTCAGCCATGCGTACACCGCGGCTTGCGGTTCTTCCAGTAGAACGAGCCCTTCAGGGAGTCCGGCGAGTGACGCGGCCTCGCGCGTTAGCTCACGAGCACTGGCATCAAACGACGCGGGGACAGTGAGTACGACGTGTTGTTCCGCGATCGGATGATTGGGAAAGGCATCGTGCCATGCCGCGACATGATGTTCCAGGTAGCGCCGGGCGGCGGTGACGGGACTGACCTTGGCGACATCGTCGCCCGCTCCCCAGGGAAGGATGGACTGATGGCGATCGACGCGGCTGTGGCAAAGCCAGGACTTGGCGGCACCGACGGTTCGTTCGGGAAGTTCAGCCGATTGGCGACGAGCCATTTCCCCCACGGCATATTCACGGTCGACGGCCCAGGGAACATCATAGGCCCCTGACGCGGCTTCAATCTTCGGGGCCAGGTACAGGAATGAAGGCAGGAGATTACGGTTTTCGACGGTAGATGGAGCAACAAGTTGCGGGATTGGCAGCAGTTTGACGTCGGGCTTCTCGGTGTCCAAGGGAGCATACGCCAAAGCGCTGTTGGTGGTTCCGAGGTCGATACCAATAATGAACGAAGCAGTCATGGGTTTTGTTTCGCAGGCATTCTATTGAGGGATAACGAACGGACATCCCGGCCGGAAAAGTTTTACCAGCAGGAGACAACCGCACCAGCAGCGTACTGTCATCGGGCGACAGGTGCTATTCAGAGAGCTCCTGCCCGAACGACAACCGCATTTGCAAGTCGCGGGAGGGCTGCTGTAATTCCTTGAACAACAGGCTTGGCTGAATGTCCTGGTTGTTCTGATATTTGTCACTTCGGTATTCGCTCACCGTTCCCTGAAGCGCATGATACAGAATCTGACAGATCGGCAAGCCGGGGTAAATCCGGATCGGATGGACGGCGACGAGTTCCAGCGTCCAATAGCCACAGAATCCGACGTTTCCAAATCCCCCAGACGCGTTGACAAAAAGTCCTAAACGGGCGATCGACGAGCGTCCTTCGAGCATCGGAACATAGTTGTGGGTTTCCGTCCGCTCGACGGTTCGACCGAGGTACAGTTTGTGGGGTTGCAGCACGAATCCTTCGGGCGGGATGATGTGCCGTCGGTACCGGTTGCGTCGGCGTACGTCGAGCACGATCTCTTCGTACACGATGAGTTCATCGTGCAGCTTGAGATTATAACTGTTGGGGTTGAGCTGTTTCTCATCGAACGGTTCGATCAGAATGCTCTTACCCAACTGCGACTTGATTTCTTCGCCGGTGAGGATCATCGGTGCGATATCGTGGCCGAAGGGAAGTGGGCACGGGCTCCAGCAGACGACACCTTACGGGCCGCGCGTCCCGGATGCAACCGAAACGAAAAAAGCGCATCGCTCCGACTTCTCAGGGTGAAGTTCGGAGCGATGCGGCTCTGTCGCAGTCGGTTCGGCATTTCACCCGAGGAGAAAGGGGTGAGCCGTGTCTTGTCTGGCCGGATTCAATCGAGGTTGACCAAGGCCGTGAATCTGGACTTTTGTCATTTCGCCACGAAGTCTCGGGGAGCTGCCCGGAAGGCTTCCAGGTTTTCGGCCGAGCTGAACATGTGCAGCTTGTGCCGGAACCAGACCGCATGATCGAGCGATCCCTGCGTCACATTGTGCCCCCGTCGGACTTCGATGATGTCCAGCCCCCCAGCGGCCGGGATGTACCATTCCGGGTGTTCCATGAAACGTTCACGAGCCTCGGCGGAACTGAATCGATAGGTCTCGGCCTGATATTCGGTGGAATACTGATCAATCGCTTTGGCAAGACGACGCTCATCGCGCAACGCAACCGGGCAGAATCCCTGCAAAACGTCACCCGGTGACTTCGCGCCGGATTCTACCTCTGCACGCTGTTTTGCGAGTCCGTCTTTGGCCCAATCCAGCCCCGTCAATTCCTGGTTGTCCGGCATCATCGGTTCGGCGGCGTTTTCGCCCCCTTCAAACACGTCAACCAGTTCATTCTTGACTTCAGGCGAAGCAGATGGGGCAGCTGGTACAGGAGCGACCGGCGTTGGAATGGTCTCTGTCGGCGTCACCGCAACTGGCTCGCTCGGTGTTTCGATTTCGATCTCTGCAGGTGGTTCGCCCCGTACTGGTAATTCGAACTCCAATTTCCCCGCTGCGGGGGTCGCTGCAGTGTTCGTGGTGGTTGCTGTGGGACCCCAATTGAAATCACCTGGGGTGATGACGGGGGAGTTCGGGACGGCCGCAGGAGAAGGAAGTTCATCCAACGACGCGATGGTCGGGGCTGGCAGGTTGATGCTGTCTGGTGGAACAGGTTTTGGTTTTGATTCCACTTCCCATGCCTGCTGTGCCGTTACAACGCCCTTGGCTTCGCTGCGAACGGCACTCGTTGATGCCACGGTCGCTGGTTGAGCCATGGACGGGCTGATTTGCTGCAGTGCATTCGAGGCAACTTTATTGCTGGGTTCGCGCGACAAGACCTGCTGATACGAGGCAACTGCAGATTCGACTTCACCGCGCTGTGCCTGTATGTAGGCAACATTGAGAATAGACTGTGTTTCTGGATTGACGCGGCGAAAAATCGCCAGGGATTCTTCGTAACGTCCCTGAAAACCGACGGCCATGGCCAGATTGTTGATGGCACGTGGTTCACGAGGAGCAAGACGGACCGATTCTCTAAGGAGCGATTCCGACCGAGGATAATCTTTCTGCAGATAGGCCGAGTACCCCATGTCTGCCAGAATCGCGGGATTCGTCGGACTGAGGGCTCGGGCATGTTCGAAATATTTTCCAGCAGTCGCGTGGTCTTGCAGTTGCGTGCAGACCACCCCCATCCGATGAGCGTATTCAGGTGTGTTGGGGGACTGACGCTGGAGTGCAGCGTACAGATCCCTGGCCTTTTCGAGTTGGCCGCGCTGTTCTGCAGTACGGGCCGTCTGATATTGGGATTCGGCACGGTGCCGAGCTATGGAGGGGAGTGCATTCAGTTTGGGTGAAAGACTGGCACATCCGACGTTGAATAGAGGCAGGCAGGCCAATAACAGGCCGTACTTTGCCCCGCGATTAAATCGCATGAAATCCCCCCTCGATAAGTTGCTGGGCCACATATGCTTGTGGCTTGGCTTTACAATTCGCCCCATAAAACCGCCCGGACGAATTGCTTAACCAATTCATTGCAAATACGTTACGCAAAAGACAGTCGCATGTTTCTGAGCCCAGGTTTCCCGTGACGATGTCGTGGCCGATCTCCCACGACAGCAATCTGAGCTCCGACTCCAATTCTTCGACGTCATGTCACCAAAATGCGGTCTCCGAAACTTCGAATCCGCTCAAGTTCCATTTCCAAGACGACATGGCTTGAGGCGCAGAATGTCCTTCAAGTCGTATCGCATCACTTGTATCGGTTGTAGGGAGTTTGGGGTTTCAATCAAATTTGCGAGTTGCAGCAGCAAGTCTGAATTTGCCAAGCGATTATCCGGGCAACGTCGGATTCAAGTCGGTACGTCTTCGCCATCTGTCCGTGATGGTCCGGCAAAATCGGATGGAGGCGGTGTGGTTGGATTTGCGGACTCTTTGAAGTTCGAATCAACAGGCGCTTGACCCTTGTTTCGTGAAGGCGTAGCATCAGTAGCCGAGTCGCCCATCCGTCCGATTCCGATATTCTTCAATTTTTAACAGCATTTTCCCCGAACATTCCGGGTTCGACGCGGGTGTATCGTCGCCATTCCGCTGAACAGTGAGACTGCTAAATGAGTACTCAGAACGTAATTTCGACCGTTCCCCCCATCGCAAACGGTGCCACAATTCCGAACGGTGCGTCTCCACCGGTTGCGGTAGCTGTCCCCGTGGTTGCCCAGTCTGTGGTCGCTCAACCCGTTGTGGCTGCCGCGGTTGTCGCTGCTCCAGTTGCAGCTGTTGCTGTAGCACCGGCCGCAGCACCAGCCGTACCAGTTCCGCAACCGGTCGTTGCTGCTGCCCAACCTGCGCCTCAACCAGTGGCCCCAGCTCCGGCGGTGGTGCCTGCTGCAGTAGCAGCGCCAGCTCCTGCTGCGGTTGTAACGTCACCCGTGGTAACGGCTCCGGCTGCTGCTAATCAGCCAGTGGCAACTCAGGCTGTGGCGCCGCAACCAGTGGCGCCGCAACCAGCGGCAAAACCGGCGGCCCCAAGGGCAGCAAAACCGATGATCACACTTGCTCCTCGTCTGGGACGCAAGACCGTTGATTGGAAGACTCTATCGACGACCATTCTGGCAAGTGCTGGGTTTCACGCTCTCGCACTTCTCGCTTGCACATTCATCGTCATCCAGAATCCTCAGTTGCTCGAAGAGATCTTTACCGAGGTGACTGAAAACAAGGAAATCATCGACGAGCCGATTGTTGAGCAGGCGTTGGAGCAACCCAATCAGATTCTTGATTCGAAAGCAGATAACGTCGATCAGCAGAACGCGACCGACATGGTTTTTGAAAAGGGACCTGTCGACGTCAACATCAGCGATGCTCCTGTTGCCCAGCTAAAGGCCGAGGGGAACGCCCCTGGCCTGGCAGACATCAAGTTTGACAATGCAGCGAGTGGACGAATGTCTGCTGCGGCCAAGAAAGCACTTGTTCGGACAGAAGGTGGAAACTCGGCCAGTGAAGCGGCCGTCGCCTACGGCATGCGCTGGCTTTCCAAGCATCAGTTCCCTGATGGCGGGTGGAGTTTCGATCATGATGCTCACGCCGACTGCAAAGGCCAGTGCAGTCAGGCCGGAACCTTGAAAGGTGGCGGGCGAACGGGTGCAACCGGTTTTGCACTGCTGGCGTTCCTTGGCGGTGGACACACACACCAAAACGGCGAATATCAGAAGGAAGTCAAGAACGGCGTTGAGTACCTGTTGCGAGCAGCAAAACAAACTCCGCAGGGATTGGACCTCTGCCCAGAGGTTGTTTCCAACGAGAAAATGTACGTTCATGGCATGTGTACAATCGCCCTGTCGGAACTTGCCGCACTCACCAAAGACAATCGAGTGAAGGCCGCGGCAACGGGAGCGGTGAACTTTATCGTAACCGGGCAGAATCCCAAGACGGGGGGCTGGCGTTATACCCACGGAACCCCCGATCCCGGCGATACGTCCGTAGTCGGCTGGCAGATCATGGCGTTGAAAAGTGCAAAGAATGCCAAGCTGACGTTCCCTGCCAGTTCTTTCAAGGGGGCCGAACAGTACCTCAACGCCGCCCAGGTTGAAGGGGGTTCGAAGTACGTCTACGACCTGAATCAGAAAACTCCGACACCAACGATGACCGCAGCAGCGCTGCTTTGCCGGATGTATCTCGGCTGGGACCGCAAGAACAAGGCCTTGCAGGAAGGGGTCAAATACCTTGCCGCGACGAAGCCCCAACCGAATAACATGTACTACAATTACTACGCGACTCAGGTGATGCACCACTGGGGTGGCGACGAGTGGACCACATGGAACTCCGTCATGCGTGACCAATTAATTCGAACGCAAAAGACGGGCAAAGATGGCCACATGCAGGGAAGCTGGGATCTGGCCGATCCTCACGGTGCTGTCGGCGGTCGTCTCTACATGACCTGCCTCAGCATTATGACTCTGGAAGTCTACTATCGTCACCTGCCGATCTACCGACGCGAAGGCTTGAAAGTCGAGTTCTAAGATTTCGCCCCAAGCCCATTGATGACCACGCGAAAGACACTTTGCCTCGCTCTCCAGTGATTGAAACGGGCTCCGAAAAAAGGTTCTGACATCGAGCAGATCCGCTCCAATGTGGTAGAGCAGGGTGTCCGCCGAATGAAATTGACGGGGTCGAAACCGAGGCAGGGGTTTTGGCGGTTGGATTGTTGAAGCCCATCCGTAGGGAATCATGGCCTTCCGGCGCGGCCACCCATCCGCGAATCGGGGTCGACATCGGCTTCCGTGAGGCTGATGCTGATCCCCTCCACTTTGTCGGCAAGTTGCCTACATTTTCAGGCGACGGTGAAAGTCTGTTGCAAGATATAAACATCTTGCATTTTCCAAATGGACGCATTCTCAGGCTTTGTGGTGCCAGCGTGCTACGTCGCATGGCCAGCGACGTTTTGGTTCATGTCTTTTTTGTGAATTCGAGTTCTCGGCCCCTTCCATGCAGTGCGGCGATGCCCGAAGATGGAATTCGCAGAAGTTGCGTCTACTTTTTGAACTGAAGACGACTGTCTCGACTGCGCTGAAAACGTGCTGGCGAAAACACCTGCAAACTCGCTCCCTTTCACGCGTGAATCTATAAGAATGTTGGAGTTACAAACGATGCTGCGATTCCCAACACGAATGACTCGGGCCGGTCGAGGTGGCGCGTACATAATCGTGTTCTTTGTGCTCGTGGCAGGCGGCTGCCAGCAATCTCAGCCTGCT
>CAIWEX010001133.1 GCA_903911795.1 uncultured Schlesneria sp. | reverse complement strand
TGCAGGCTGCAGAGCCTGCCAAATGGATTCAGACGGCTCGCAGTGGACCGTGGTCGGCGAAAGAGACCTGGGAGGGTGGGGCGATTCCTTCCGCCGGAACTCGCGTTCATGTTCGCGAAGGGCATTCCGTCACGTATGACATCAAGTCGACGGAGACGATCCGGGCGATCTGCGTTTCAGGTGTTTTGTCATTTGCTGCTGACAAAGACACGCAGCTCAATGTGGGTGTCATCAAGATTGAAGCGACTGAGACGCCGGTCGAATCGGGATTCGATTGCGATGCTCATGTGATGGAGATTCCTGAAGGGCAGCCACGACCTGCTCTGGAAGTGGGGACGCCTGGCCGACCGATCGCGGCAGCCCACACCGCACTGATTCGACTGACGCCCGTCGAAGGACAGGATAAGCAATCGTGCCCTGCAATCGTCTGCTGCGGCGGTCGCATGGATTTTCATGGCGCACCACTCAGTCGTGCCTGGGTGAAACTTGGCGCAACCGCCAAAAAGAATGACACCGCCGTCACGCTTTCCGAAGCTGTGACAGGTTGGCGAGTCGGCGATCGAGTCATCATCACCGCGACTCATCTCGGTCGCGATATCGGGCAGGGGACCGATCGCCTGCAGACGGAAGAGCGATTGATTACTGCCATCAATGGCAAGCAGGTGACACTGAATGAGCCGCTGGTGAACGAGCATCTCGGTGAAGGTGAGTTTCGTGGGGAAGTGGCTAACCTGAGTCGAAACGTCGTTGTCGAATCGGCTGAGCCGAACGGAGAGCGCGGGCATACGATGTATCATCGCGGCTCTGCAGGCTCCATCAGTTACGCGGAGTTCCGGCATCTGGGCAAGCGAAACGTGCTGGGGCGATACAGCCTGCATTTCCACCTGGTTGGCAACACCATGCGGGGAAGCTCTGTCGTAGGGGCATCGATCTGGGATAGCGATAACCGCTGGCTGACGATACATGGGACGAATTACCTGGTCGTTCGAGATTGTGTCGGCTACAAGAGCGTCGGCCATGGCTTCTTCATGGAAGATGGGACCGAAGTCTACAACGTCCTCGATCAGAACCTGGCAGTTCAGTCCATGGAAGGCAAAAAACTCCCCAAGCAGGTCTTGCCGTTTGATCAGAATGAAGGAAGCGGATTCTGGTGGGCCAACAGCTTCAACACGTTTACTCGCAACGTCGCTTGCGAAAACAATCGTTATGGGTATCGCTTTGAAGCGACTCAAACGAGTGCCCTGAAAATGGATCTGCCGGTCATGCAGCCGGACGGTAGCACGCAGGTCACCGACATCCGCAAGCTGCCATTCGTTCGCTTCGAAGACAACGAAGCTCATTGCGATGGGCTGTATGGAATCAATCTGGGTGAAGGAGTCAATCGGGTTGGCCCCGATGAGAAACATCCGTTCGTGATGCGAAACACGAAGATCTGGGAAATTCACTACGCGTTTCGAGTTCAGTCACCGACCGTGCTGGTCGACAACATGAAGATTCATCGATCGGTTTACGGAGTCTATCATCCCAACTTCGATCGACACGTTTATCGAAATCTGGTCATCAGTCAGTCGGAACGGAACGGCGATGCTGAACCATTCAATCGAGGGCACGACGATGATTCGGTCCAGCATGGCTCCCTGACTGTTGATGGCCTGACATTCATCGGCCATCAGAACAGCGGCATGCCACTGATTCAGATGACTGACGACAATCCGACGGGCACCGCAGAGACGCATTTGAAAAACGTTCAGGTGCTGGACCGTAAGGACGGCGGTCGCCGGGCCCTCGTCAATCTCGGCGGTGGGCCGCGCCCCAAGCCGAAGAGCCAAACGAGCGTTCCTGTCATTATTCATGACCACTACGGCCCAGGCCGACATGCCCGAATTGTCAGCGTCAAATCAGGGGAACTGTCGGGCCCGACAGCATCCGGTTACAAATCCGAACCGCCACTCACCGGAGATGAATCACGCGTGACCGAAGTCACCAATGTGCCATTTCCGGAATTACTACATCCCATCGATGACCAACCACCCGCGACGGTGATCACAAGTGCTCAGGCTTCGGGAACAAACTGGGTCGTTCGTGGGACCGCTGAAGACAATGGCGAGATCAAGCAGGTCCTCGTCAACGGCATCGCCGCAAAGCCCGTTCGCCCCAATTTCGCCGAGTGGGAAGTCACCTTGAGCAACGCCGAGGCAGTCAAGACAATCAAAGCAATGGCGATCGACGCCACCGGAAACTTAGAAAAGCTCCCGCATGCGATCAAAGTCGCGAAGTGACTCTGTATGGATCATTTCATCCGACGACGATTCGAACTCGCGAGATGTCCTGCGCGAGTTGCGTTTTCAGTTCCTCGGCCCCGGAAAAGCGGCGAACATCGCGGACTCTCTCGATGAAATCGACATCGAGAGTTTGACCGTAGAGGTCGCCACTAAAGTCGAGGAGATGCACTTCGATCTTCTGGGCCGCTTCGCCAAACGTGGGATTCGGACCGATATTAATGGCAGCAGCATGCCGCATCCCGTGAATCGCAACGGCACCCGCATAGACTCCATTGGCGGGAATCAACGTGCTGACATCGACGAGATTCGCCGTGGGAAATCCGATCGTTCTGCCACGTTGAGCCCCCGTGCCAACCCGTCCTGTCAATCGATAGTTGTGCCCGAGTAACCGGACGGCGTTTGCCATTTCACCCGTTTCCAGCAGTGAGCGGATCACACTCGATGAGACGAGTTGTTCATCAACCGTTGCAGGGGGAGCGACGTCAAACGAAAGTCCGTGGTTGCTGCAGAGCGTTCTCAGGACTGTGATGTTCCCGGAGCGATTTCGTCCGAAAAAGAAGTTCGGACCTTCCACCAAGCCACGAGCTTTCAACTGACTTCGAACGACCGTATCGAAGAATTCTTCGGCCGTCAGAGCCAGCAGGCTCCGATCCGTGCGAAGCACCAGTGTGACGTCGACACCGAATCGATGCAGCAGTTCGGCACGCTGTTCAATGGTCGTCAGCGCTGGTGGCGTCGCGTCAGGTTTTAAAAGCGCAATCGGATGAGGGTCGAAGGTCACGGCGATCGCCGGAACATTCTCGGCGCGTGCACGACTCGTCAGAACGTTCAGCATGGCCTGGTGTCCGCGATGGACACCGTCGAAGTTTCCGATTGTGGCATAGCCCCCTTGAACGGAATCGAGTGCTTGCCAGTCCCTCATCAAACTCATGCTGATACGATCCCTCCCGATCTCAGTCGTGTTCGAACAAGACGATACTGGCGGTGAAGCCATGAATGTAGTTCTTGTTTCCGACCGGCCCCAGTTCCCCCTGGGCAAAGAACCCCGCGAGCGGAAGCGGCCCGAGTGCACTTTGGACCGCAGCCGCATCGTGATTTAACACAGGAAACATCCGCGAACCGCGACCGTTGCAACTAAAGAGCAACGCGCCCCGTTGTGACATCGCAGGTTGGGCGGAGTTCTCCAGTAGATGCCGCAGATCTTCGTCCGCTGTATCGGCATCGCGAATATGAAACTGCACGGTCTGCCCCACTCGCATCAAACCACCTGTCGACAGAGTTCCCGTCGTTCGATCGGCTCCGTGGACGTTCACAATCAGGAAGTCGCCGCGTTGAAAACTCTCCTGATATTCATTCATCACCACACCGAGGTGGACTCCGTTCTCGACCAGTTTCTGATCGCGCGGTGGTAATTCTGGATAGAGCTTTTGCAGTCGCTCCAATGGAGAAATCCCGCCCAGTTCATAGATGATGTTTTTCTCGGCGCGTGTGACAACAAACGTTGTCCCAATCGGACGGCATCCTTGCGATACAATCGTCCTGACGCGAGGCCCACCGCGGATGACAACGCCGATGGCTCCCGAATCAATCATTTGATCGTAAAGGAACAACCGGTTTTCGCCCGGCCCACCACCGCTCGCCATTCCTCCCACGACTGGAACACCGGGAAGTTCATCTGCCAGCGCATCGATCACTGATTGTGGAGATGTAGAAAATGGGTCGCCCAATAACAAGACTGCCCGAGTTTCGTCGAGGTGTTCGCCGAGATCATCCGGAAGCCCTGAGCAGAGCAAACCGTCGGGTGTCTGTTCAAATGACAATTGAAATGTGGTGAGCGTTGCACTAGGGAGAACAGCGCACCAGACGGAAAGAGCAGGTTCGTCTTCACACTCCAGTTCGCCGCCGACAATCGAATCTCCCGTGCATCCGATCAGGATTTTCGCCTGAAGCGCCGCCTGCAAATGATCGGCGACCTCTTCGAAGCGTGATGCATAATGGTGTGATACGAAGACGCAAGCCAGATCGGGGACCTGACCGTTCAAACTCCGTGCGACCTGCTGGCTGACTTCTTCAATGGCAGCGTTCAGTGTCGGACGGTTCGAGAGGGCTGCGGCGAACGGCATCAATGCTCCGATCCGTGCAGAATGCAGGGGAGAAAACTTTGGGGACGATCATTCACTGGCGCTGACACCAGTGAAGTAATCCGGTTCATGCCCCGGTATCCACTTGATATTGCAGCCAATACTGGGGCGTTGAGTCTGCAATGGAGACTGTCCCGCGAGCAAGGCGTCGATGGCAGCCTGCAGATCGGCACCCGTTACGGGTTGGCCGTTGCTGGGGCGGCTCGAATCGAACTGTCCACGATAGACCAGAGCCAGGTCAGAATCGAAGAGATAAAAGTCGGGGGTACATGCCGCCTTGTAGTCAGTGGCGACGGATTGAGTCGCGTCGTAAAGATAAGGGAACGTGTACCCGGCACTGCGGTGCTCTTCAACCATCTTTGCAGGACTGTCATCGGGATGCGATGCGACATCGTTCGAACTGATCGCAACAACCGAGACACCGCGAGCCTGACACGCGCGACCAAATGCTGCCAGGGCGGTTCGCAGGTGTTTGACGAACGGGCAATGGTTGCACATGAAAATGACGACCAGTCCTTTGGACGAACTGAAATCTGTGAGGGATATGGTCTTACCATCGACATTGGGGAGTGAAAACGGGGGAGCGGTTGTCCCCAGCGGTAACATTGTTGACGCCGTCTTGACCACGAATCCAATCCTCCGGTATTAATCGGTTGCCAGTTTCGAACGCGAGATCTTCTCGTCGCCGAATCGTCTGTCACGATGCCATGCCAGTAGAACGATTCAGCCTGCCATCTTCAACGACAGCGATTCGTCGCATCAGATTTCCCAATGGCGTTGACGAGTTTCCCGACGGCGTTGACAGGGGTGGCAAACCGTTCCCTCGATGCCAATCGCTAACCTCATGTCGCCGGAACGTTGGGGCGATACTTCGAAAGTAATGGCTGGATCACTTCATTCGGAACGAAGTCACACAACTTGGTCGCCGTGTTTCCTTGCCCGAGTTGGGCGATCTGTTTGATGAGGCTGCTGGAGATGTGCGTGTATCCTTCGCTCGCCATCAGAAACACCGTATCAATTTCAGAGTCGAGCGCACGGTTGGCTAGGGTCATCGTAAATTCGGCTTCAATATCTGACAGCGTTCGAACTCCACGTACCAGGATCCGAGCTCCGCGCTGGCGGATGAAATCGACGGTTAGTCCCTGAAAGCAATCGACTTCGACATTGGGAAAGACCTTCAAGACTTCACGGGTCAACAACAGACGCTCGTCAGGAGAAAAGAGCGGTCGCTTATCCGGGTTGATACCGATCCCGACTGTCAAGCGGTCGAAGATCGCCGCGGCCCGCCGGATGATGTCGACGTGACCAAGTGTCAATGGATCAAAACTGCCGACGTAAACCGCGTGGTGTGAACTCAGCGACATTGATCAACCTCCGTGTCCGTGCACCGGAAATCGGATCTGTCGGGGAGACCTGATTGATCTCAAGGACAGTCCGTATTCCCGACCAACGAACAGTACACTACTCTCGTAAAAACGCAGCGCGACGATTGAAATTAACCAGACTGAAGTCTGGTTCCGGCGCTACCATGGTACTGATTTTCGGCTGTCAAAGGTCGAATGTTGAAGCTCAGAACCTTTCCATATTCTGGTTGCCGCCCCTGTCACATTGGCAGAAATCGTTCAACACGACTGTTTGGCAGTTGAGGCGGCGACGGAGGACCGCAATTCTGGCAGTTTTTCGAATGATCTCAAATCGTGTGTAACACGCGTGAATCAAATGTGTTACGGTGATTGTGAATGTGCGGGTCTGTGATTCGAGTCCACGTGACTCGATGGTATGATGTTTGCAAACAATGATTATCACTGGGTGACTGCCGCACGGTGTCTGGCTTAGCGAAATGAGCAGGACAGGCGTACGTCGGCGAACCTCTTGAACGGTGCGAAGAATTCAATACCGTGGTGAAGGAGAACTGCCATGCCGGTCTTTCGATGGGGACAGGCTTGGGATCCATTTCGTGACCTGGAACGAGAAGTTGATCGTCTGCTCGCCAGTGTCTCGTTGTCGTTTTCGGGGATTCGGTTTGGCCGGGAATATCCCGCGGTCAATGTCTACGAAACGGACGATGGCCTGTTGCTGACTGCTGAACTGCCGGGAACTCGTCCCGAAGACTTGGAAGTACTCGTCGCTGACGGAGTGCTGACGCTGAAGGGAAAGAGGACGGGAGCGGGCGGAGTGCCTGATGATCGTTACCGACGACAGGAGCGTTTGCGAGGTGATTGGAAACGCTCACTGACGCTGCCAGAGCGAATTCAGGAGGATTGCTTGAGTGCGGAATTCACGAACGGTGTTCTGAAAGTCCGGCTTCCCAAGGCACCGACAACCACT
>CAIWEX010001132.1 GCA_903911795.1 uncultured Schlesneria sp. | reverse complement strand
GCTGGAATCACCTGACTGCAATGTGGTTGGAGCATTGGGGCATTGACAAGGAAAAAGCCCTGGAATTCGTCAGTGATGCTACCGTTGGTATGACAATCGCCACCGTGATGTTTTTCATCCCTGTCGAAAAAACGCCCGACGGCCGCCAGCAGTTCTTGATGGATTGGGAGACCGCCTCGAAACTTCCATGGGATATTCTGCTGTTGTTCGGCGGTGGATTTGCAATTGCCGGTGCCTTCGAATCGACAAAGCTGTCGGTCTGGGTTGGTCACATTTTTTCGCAAATCGCCAGCGGTCAATCGGTCTGGTTACTGGTCATCCTGGTCTGTCTACTGCTGACGTTTCTGACCGAGTTCACCTCCAACGTCGCGACGGTCAATGCCTTGTTGCCGATCATCGCTGCGGCGAGCGTCGCTTTGAAGATTGATCCTCGATTGCTGATGATCCCCGCTACGATCTCGGCCAGTTGCGCGTTTATGCTGCCAATCGGCACGCCTCCCAATGCGATCGTCTTCGGCACAGGGCGAATCCGCATGGGGCAAATGGCGGGTTACGGACTGATCATGAATCTCGCTGGCGTTGTTCTTGCAACACTCGCCACCTTCTGGTTGATGGTGCCGCAACTGGGAATCAGGTTACCATAACGTCACGAAAATATGGGCCACGCGATTCGTTGCGTCAAACCGAAGGCGAGAGTGTATGAGTCAACTTGTTTCACCGGGGTTTCTGTTTCGCTGGAAGATTCCAGTGACAGAACAACCGCGTTTGCCGCATCGCACGGGGCAAGTGCTGAACCTGCCGGTCGACTGCCGAATTCCATCGCTCGCAGAACTTGATGGAAAGAAGGACTTCGCAGACATCCGCCTGGCCTGGAATCAATCAGGTTTCGGCATCAGCGTTGAAGTTCGCGGTCGATCCACGAAACCTGCCCAACCCTCGGGACTGTTGATGGTACCCGATGGACTGACGATCTGGATCGATACTCGTAACACTCAAGGTGTTCACCGGGCAACCCGATTCTGTCATCAGTTCTATTTGAGACCCTTGGGTGCTGGACGCAAATCGGCCGAGCCGAGTGTCGAACAAATCACGATCAACCGTGCCCGCGAAGAAGCTACCGCAGTCGACCTGTCGGACATTCAGCTTCAGTCCGAGATCCGATCCGACGGCTATCTACTGGAAGCCTGGTTCCCGGCCGCAGTGTTCATCGGGTTTGATCCAGCCAACTCGCCGTTACTCGGATTCCACTACGAACTCCGCGATACCGAATTCGGCGAACAGTCGCTGGTTGTTGGTCGGGAGTTCCCCGCGTCGACGGATCCCAGCCTGTGGCAGACTCTGCAACTGATCCCCGCGTAAGGGCTTTCAATATGAACGACATTTCTTCAGATGCGAAGATCTGCTTCCCCGTGATGATGCTACTGCTGATGTGTGCCGTCGCGATGTCTCTGGCAATCGCCTCCGCATCAGTGCTGGCCGAGACACCACCCAACTTCGTCGTGATCTTCGCCGATGATCTAGGCTACGGTGATCTGCATTGTTACGGCTCGCCATACTCCGACACGCCGCATTTGGACCAGATGGCGGCGGAAGGGAGGAAATTCACGAGTTTCTATGTTGCTCAAGCGGTCTGTTCGGCATCGCGAACGGCCTTGTTGACCGGCTGTTATCCGAACCGGGTTGGCATTCAGGGGGCATTGGGTCCCGCGAACAATCACGGGATCAACGATCATGAACAGACAATCGCCGAAGTCTTGAAAACGCGTGGCTATGCTTCGGCCATTTTTGGAAAGTGGCACCTAGGGCATCACCCACAATTCCTGCCGACTCGGCATGGCTTTAGTGAGTATTTTGGATTGCCCTACTCAAACGACATGTGGCCCAGGCACCCGACCGCCAAATTCCCGGACTTGCCTCTTGTCGACGGTGAGAAAACGATCGAGCTGAATCCTGATCAGTCTCGGCTGACGACCGAATACACCGAGCGAGCAGTCAATTTCATCGAGCGCCATCGTGATCAACCATTCTTCCTGTATCTGCCACATGCGATGCCTCACGTTCCGCTGTTTGTTTCCAACAAGCACGCAGGAAAGTCAGAACGAGGGATCTATGGTGATGTGATTCGCGAAATTGACTGGTCCGTAGGACAGGTTCTCGCAACTCTCAAACGCCTGAATCTGGATCAGAAGACGCTGGTCGTTTTCACCTCCGACAATGGACCATGGTTGTCATACGGTCCTCATGGCGGCGTGGCCAAACCGCTGCGGGAAGGGAAAGGGACCGCGTGGGAAGGGGGCGTGCGTGTTCCCTGCATTATGCGCTGGCCCGGAAAAATTCCTGCCGGAACCGAATCAGGAGAACTCGCCGCTACCATTGATCTGCTGCCGACGTTGGCCAGCTTTGCAGGCGTCACAGCGGAAAATCATCCTGCGTCGAAGCACAAGATCGATGGGCTCGATATCGGCCTGCTCGTCCTTGGCGACAAAGATCAAAAGACTCCGCACGATTCCTATTGGTACTATTGGGGAGATGGCCTGCACGCCATTCGCAGTGGTAAATGGAAGCTCCATTTTCCGCATCCCTATGTGCATGTCGAAACCCCTGGTGCCGATGGAATGCCGGGCAAGTTGACACAGCCGCGAACGGAACTCGCGCTGTTTGACCTCGACTCGGACGTCGGAGAATCAACCGACCTTTCGGCCCAACATCCTGAAATTGTGGCTCGATTGGTGGCATTGGCCGAGGTCGCTCGTGAAGATCTGGGGGATTCGCTACAGAAACGAACCGGAAAAAACCTGCGGCCCGCAGGAAAATTGCCGGTCGCAAGTGGAGCCGATACCAAGTGATATCACGCATGTTCCGGCATTTGACAGATACGCTGACTTCCGCAGGGCGAGCATCGTCCGTTACGCCGCGCGCGCGGCAGTCGTTGGCGAAGAGCACTGCACGGCTCAGAGCAGCCGTACAGTGGCACAGGAAGCCGTGGCACAGGAAGCCTGATAGTCGTGGTTCGCTCCGCGAACCAACGCCGCATTTT
>CAIWEX010001131.1 GCA_903911795.1 uncultured Schlesneria sp. | reverse complement strand
TACCTGAAGCACTTGAACGATAGCGTACTCGGACAAGTTCATAATGAGGCGACTGCCGACGAAATCATTGCTCGCATCAAAGTGTTGCGAGAAGGACAACGGACACCGACAGACTTGCGGGCGCTCGATCTGATGGAGGCGTTGATTGAACGAAAGTCCTCAGAAGTTCTCGATCAGGCAGACGTTCACATCGACGCCAGCTTTGCGGCACTGCAGCGTGCTTTCCTACGGAAAATCGAGCCAGACGAAGCTCCCCTGATGGCGAATTTCCTGACTCAACTGGGGGGACTGCCAGGTCGGCTGGCCGATGAACAATTGCGACAGCTGAAAGAACTTCAGAAGTTGGCCCCGGCCAATAGTCGGAATCGGCTGCAAATCACCACGGAAATGTGCAATCTCCTGTGTGCCTACGACCGGCATGACGAAGCGATCCGGATGATGGAAGTCGAGGTCAATGCCTATTCCCAGGCGAATCAAGGCGGTTGGCCAAACTTCGATAATCCGATCATTGGCCGTTTTGTAGAAATGTATGAACAAACCCGTGAATTTGCTGCGGGTGAAGCGATCCTGCGACGCTTCCACGATAAATCGAAAAGCCCAGAGCAGAGGCAGTGGTTTGACGAGCGGATGTTGACGCTGCACGTGAATGCTTACGAAGCCGATGGTGCGACATCACTTGGCAATGGATGCGCCGAACTGTTTGAATCATTGCACAAACTGCTACTGAATAAGATCGCTGCGGTTGATGACGAGCAGTTGCGGCACCGTTTGGTGATACGCCTGTTTGATCTGTTCCGATCCGCCCATCAAAATTCTCTGGCAAGAACAACCGAATATGCTGAACGCTTTGTATTCGACGTCCTGCCCGATCTTCTCAAAAAGCAGACAACAACCTACCTGAATACGGTGACGTACCCGATGGCGATGATCGCGGATATTGTCGGGCCGAAGGCCGCGCTGCGATATTTGATTGAGCGAATTGAACAGTTCCCGCAGCGATTGGAGATGGATGGAGATTCTGCGGGAAAAACATTCGGGAACGAACTGGCTCGCCGCCGTGCTGAAGCTGGCCCTTCGGAATTCGATGCACGCATCTTGAAGTTCGTGCTGGCCGAACTGCGAACGAGATTACGGACGGGCCAGGATAATTGCAGTTCAACATTTACCCGGAAAGGAAATCAAACCTTCTGGGCAGAAAAACTTCCGGCGTTCGTTCAGTTGGCAGACGAAGTTCTGGCAGACAACAGAACTTCGGGGCGACGAATCATGACTGTGGCGAGCTTTTTCCGGGACGATCTGGGAATGACGCCACGCTCGATTGAAATTCTGCTCGTCGCCAACAAGCAGGGATTGCTGGATCATCCGGCACAGTCGCGATTGGTCTCGTGGTTGCAAAGCGACAATCGATTCGCGGAATCGATCACGTTGCTCGAATCTCTGATGGCGGCCCACCCCGATGCAATTCAGTACCGGACTCAATTGATGACGGCGTATTTCCAATCGAAACGACCACAGCAGCTTGCCGAATTGCTGAAGCAAACCGATGAGCATTTCCATCAGGGGGGACGCTGGGACGAAGGGAATGCACATCAGCTAGCGATGGCCTGTCTGCAGTGTCAGTTGACGGAGCGAGCCGTTCCCTACTTTATCGAGGCGATCTCACTGTATCAGAGGGCCAATCCCGGTAGCGGCCTGGACAACGAAATGCTGGTCATATTCAATAAAGATCTCGCTCGAGCCTATTCCCGATTGAAGAAAACACGCGAAGCGGTAGATGCGATTTCTGCAGCGATCGTCTGTCAGGGCCCTGATCGGTCCGAACGAGAATCATTGCTGGAGCAACTCAAGGAAATTCTGTCGAGTGCTGAAGACCTCGACGACTACGTCACCTCCCTGGATGCCAAAGTGGCTGAAACCTTGCAAGACAGTCCGATTCTGAGGCGCATCGTGGGAACCGTGTACATGGAGCAATCATTACACGCCAAAGCGATTCCGCAGTTGAGACTGGCTCTGGAACTTCAACCCAATGACGCACAGATCCACACGTCATTAATTGACTGTTACGACGCCATCGACGATGCCCAAGCGGCAACACGGCAGTTATTGAAACTGATCGAGCTGAAGCCACACGACCTGGACCTGTATCTGCAATTGGCTGATCGTTTGATTCAAAACGAGGAGGAGTCCGAACGAGCCGAAACTTCGATCGTTGAGGCATCTCCCACCGAGGCCGAAAATCACGCGGCTCTGGCAGAACGCCGTCAGAGTCAGGATCGCTGGACCGAAGCAATTGCATTATGGGAACGTGTCGCGGAGCTGCGAAAACTGGAACCAAACGGGCTGCTGAAGCTGGCCGCAGCGCAGATCCACCAGGAACAATGGGACAACGCCCGATCAACGATCAACAAGCTCCGTAAAACGGAATGGCCGACGCGATTCACGAATGTTGAAGCGGAGACATCGGCCCTGGAAATGCAGATTCCAGCCAAGTAAGGTAGTTGCGAGCCATTCAAGAGTAATGACCGAGATCGACAACTGGGCTCGCGCGATTTTAACTGGCGTGTCGCAGAATGCCGAGCAGGCTCACGATTCTCGCCCCTGTAAAATCTGATGGAATGCCCGGCACGGGAAGCCGCATGGTCGATCCGATCGGCACTGAAGTTGAGCATCAGACGGAGCCGCTTGTTGGTGGTCTCACGCTGAAACACGGGTGGAAGAGGGGCTCACGCAAAGGCGCAAAGACGCGAAGGGAAGTAGAGGCTGGGGAGAGGCGATGTCTGGAATGCTTGAAAACTTTGCGTCTTGGCGTCTTGAGCGAAGCGGGCGTGAGGTTCATGGCACGTCAACCCCAGTCCGCTATTTTCGAGCTTTTGTGGCCTGTACGGCTCGTTACCGTACAAAGCTGAATGTGAAGACATCGGTGATCGACGAAAATGAAGGATTCGCGTTAATACGAACGTACCGACGGTCGCCGGAAACGGTCGCCAGTGCATTCATAGCGACCCCCTCACTGATGACGCTGATCACAGGCTGATATCCTACCGCTCCTCCGCTGCCAACGTTCGGGATGACTCCGACTGGATTGGGGCTAATTTGCGACATGATCGCGGAACCGGCAGCGCCGCGGCGTCCGGTTTGCTTGACGGGAACAGGGACGTCAGCATCCGCTGCCAGACGGCGTCCGGTAGCCAGTGACATTCGAACGATCGAATCCGTTTTCCCCAGCACGATCGTCTGCGTTTCAGTTTCTTCGTGGTCCGTATTCTTGCCGCGAGTGATAATTAATCTCGCTCGCTTCGCAACGATGTCGCCGCGTATGTGGCGAATTCGCAACCGGTATTCTCCTTGGATCGCAGAGGGACAAACGTATTCGTCATAACAATTCGTCTGAGTTGGGCCGTAGCCATCATGGACAAAAGCTCCGCCCGCAGCCGTAAATGGCTTTTCCATCGAGCAGATCGTCCCGGTTGGCTCTTCAACGAGCAGGTCTAAATCCCCTGGACCGTTCCATTCCAGCCGGACCACTAGATCCAGTCCCTTGGCCTTTCGCATCGCTTCCTGAAGCTGCAGTGCTTTGGAAATCTTGCCATCTTTCATCAGCTTTTGAATCGCATCAGAGGCGGCCTGCTCTGCGCTGCGGCGAAGAGCTTCACGATCCTTTCCCCAAGCGAAAGAAAGCACTTCCGGTGCACACCAGACAACGGCCTCGACATTTCCTGAGCGTCTGGCAAGTTCGAGTGCCCGAACAAACGGCTCGGGGCGCCCGGGACTCAGGTACGAAGCCTGTCGATACAATTCGATGGCACGATCAAAACGATCGAAGCGAGTCAGGTATTCAGCCAGTCGCATCATCGAATCGGCATTTCCATCGATCAGGTCCTGACTCGACATCAACACCCGTTCGATCTCATTCTTCGGTCGACCTGCCGATTCCATCGACAGGGCAAGGACTTCATGAATCCAACCGTTGCCCGCTTCCGTCAATTGCCCTGCCAGAATTGCTTGTTCCAGGCAGGCGATGACCTCCTCGTATTGTTTGCTCTTAATCAGGTCATTGACGACATCTTTGAGGGCATCGCCCGAGAAGTCGTCTTTGGCGAATCGCTCGCGCCAGCGTTTCGCTCGTTCAGCGCGCGCCTGGCGTGATTCCGGGGTCTTCCCGGAAACAGTCGAAGCGGAATCCGCCGCTGGTGGCGTCTTCCGCTTCGCTGGAGTTTCAGGTTCGTCTGTCGATGGCCTAGCGTTCTGGGCGACCAGAATATCGTTCACACTTTTTTTTTGCTCACGCCGACACGGGCGTCAATCTGTGGTGCAGCTTTCGAGGCATTAATCGGCTCGGGTGGAATACTGAAGAATCCACCGCCGCCCATACCACCCATGCCGCCGCCACCCATGCCACCCATACCCCCCCTGCCGCCCATGCCGCCCATGCCACCGCCCATGCCACCGCCCATGCCACCGCCCATGCCACCGCCCATGCCACCCATGCCGCCACCCATGCCGCCCATGCCTCCACCCATGCCGCCGCCCATTGGGGGCATGATCGGGATAACGAGGTCAGCAACGGGATAGACGCGGGTCGACATTTTTTCATCGGCCTTGGTCTTCGTCGTGATTTTCATCACTTCGTCTTCGATCAAATAGGTCAGTCCATGCGGCTCCAGCATCAGTCGCAGAGCACTTCGCAGAGAAATTCCTGTCATTTCGAGTGTCACCTGAACATCACTGCTGGCACCGTCGTCCTGCAAGGCCTGCTTGTCGACCCAGATTTCGATGTGGTGCAGGTCTTCCAGATACTTCAACGCTTCTTCCAGAGGATTCTCATTGAACGCGACTTCGGTCGTTTCCGTCAAAGCCTTCTGAATCCGCTTTTCGTTCGGCGTACTCCGCTTCAAATCGACGGTCGCGTTCTGCTTCCGTCGTTCTGACAACGCCTTCCAGACTTCTGCGGATGGGAACCGAATCGGAGGCTCGTCCGGGAACGGAATATGAGAGAGTTCTACCTGATGCAAAACTTCGAGAACTTCGTCAGCTCGACGAGCTCGCAACCGGTAGGCTCGATTGAGCTGTTGAGCTGCTTCGGCGTCAAAGCGAGCTGCGGCTGAGGAACCTTCGCCTGGTCGCATATTGATCGCAACGTCAGCGACCTCTTGTGCCTCTGCGTAGGCCTCGTCACGACCATGCCGACCTTCGAGCATCAAGGCTCGGACTCGGTCAATCAGATTGTCGAGGCGTTCTTCGTCGAGCATTGCTTGCTCAGCCAATCGACGCAGCGCTTCGTTCTGAGCTCGCTTTTCGAGATTCCGGCGTTGCTGCGCTTGTTTTTGTTCGGCCGAATTCTCCTGCTGCTGGATCTCTGACTCCAACTGCTTTTGCATCCGCTGACGATCTTCGGGAGCAATGTCAATCGCCGACTTCACAGCCCCGAGAACCTGCTTCAGTTGTGCCAAACCTGTTTCAGGATCTGATTGACGTGCTCGTTCGACAGCGTTGCTGACTTCATTTCGTAGCTTCTGCGTCTGAAGAACAATCATCTGGCGCTGATCATCCACCAGACTGGCATTGGGATTCGGAGCAACTCGCGGATCTTCATCCGGAGTCGGTTCAGGTGGGGCTTCCTGAGCGGCATCTTGTGCGAAACTGGCGGGACGAACATTAAACTTCCCGGTCGCTTTCAGCAGCTTTACAGTAGGGTTACCCGGATCTGCCTGAGCAACGATTTCGACGATCTTCTGCGCTTGCTGCTTTTCGCCGCGCTGCAAGGCGACTGCAGCCTGCTGGGTCAGGACATCCACCGATTCCGAGAAATCAACCTGAGCCATCTGGAACAGCGTCATTCCCGCGAGAGGGTTTGTCAAACCTTCGGTCGCTTCGATCTGACGAACGAGGTTAGGCAGGAACGTCGCACCGGGTTGCTCCAGCGGTGCGGTCAATTTCCATTCCACAGAAGCCGTACCGGTTTCGTCTTTCATGACGATCCGAGCATCGGCTGGAAGACTGCCCTGAGTTACGTAAATCGTTTCGCGGTCAGTACGAACAGGGAGTGGAGCCCCTGGCAGCAACGAGACTCCGACAGCCGAGACTTGCAGATCCCCTGGAAAGAAGACGGGTGCACTCAAAGCCGATGCTAGCGTCTTCCCTTGCTCCAAGGCTCGTTCGGCAGCACTTTGGTTAACCCGAGCGATATTCTTCGCAAGTTTCGTGGATTTCGTTTTGCGAGGTTCGACCTTCGCGTCCCCGACATCAACGATGCGGGTATCGAAGGCGACAAATCCCCCCGTTTGCTGAGCGAGAATCCCCAGCAGTTGCATGTTACGTGCGGCACCGACGCCAAAGCTGTGTACAGGAACCCGGCGCTGGCGAAGATCCTGAACCAGCGAACGCAGTTCGGGAACTTCCACCAGGTCTGCGGTACTCATTCCATCACCAATATAGGTGATGTCAGCGGGACGATCTGCAACGTTGCGCATCGCTGTCCGAAGTGCCCCTTCGAGGTTCGTCGCACCCAGCGGAACTCGGGACTTCAGCATTTCAACGCTGTCGGCGACAGCGTCGGAATGAACGGCATTGAACCCGTCGTCGAGAGCTTCCGCTTGCAGATCTGCTGCAAACAGTCGCACGCGATCCCCATCCGGAAGTGACTTCAGCAGCGAATCCAAGACAGCGAGCGACTGCTGGCGATGTTCACCGATCTGGCTGGCCGAGGTATCGATCACGATGATGTGATCCCGCGCGATAATCCCCTTGGGGAGTTCACTCGCCCTGAGGACGACTGCGGAATACGACTGGCCGTCGGGAGAAGAGTGTTTGAGGACCCGTCCCGGGAGACTCGATTCGGCCCCTTGAACCGCCGTTCCCCCCCAGCAAACTGCGGCAACTGCCGGCAGCACGAACATTCGCTTGACTAATCGCTTGAACATTGCAAATCACCTCGTGCTTGGAGGAAACGAGCAGATCCTGAATCATGGAAGTGTACGAAACCGCATTTTCAGCCGGTCCCGAGAGTATTCTAAAAGAGACTTTCCCGAATTAAAGAGAAATCTGCCAGCCCAGTCGCAGAATTACAGAGTCTTCAGCAGGCGCACGGCGGTACGCGCGTTTTCCGAAAGACGAATTCCGCGAACTTTCTGGTCTCCCTGACCATCGACCAATAAATTCGGGTGACTGACTTAATCATGGGCGGTCATTCCAACAGGTGTAATACGATTTCCCGTCACTGCCGGTACTTACGGCACCCTGGAAGTACGTGAATAGCCTTCATCAGGCCTCTTTTCAGTTCCTTGATGAACCACGGCAGGTCTGAAACGTCGTTTCTTGAATTTCAGGAATATCGATTCGGCTGGATGGAATGACGATTCCGATCCGATGAATTGCACAGGACCGACAACTTGTGCAGACCGTTGCTGAAAATGGTCATCGGAATTCGAAAATGGGACGAGTTCGATTGAAGTTTCGCTGGAGTACATTGTGGCTGCTCGCAGCCGCCATAATTTCTGCCATCGAAATCTTTGCCGCCAGCGGCCGATCTCAGCACGCACCCGATATCCAGTCGCTTGCTCTCGATACACAAGATACTACTGAGAAATGTGTTGCGGAGATTTCGGTGGGCGAAATGGACAAGGATTCCGTTTTGGTCCTGGGAAATCTTGGTGAAAACATCGATGGGGAAGTCCAGATTGTTCTGACAGCAGTTGCGTCTAATTCAGTGGCCTCCAATTTGCAGCCGATCCCAGCGCCGACGAATGGTGATCTCCTGACTGCAACTCGAGCAAATTCGAACCACCAGTCAAGGTTTGATTGGGGTGAGAGCACGAGCGTCGCCCCAAATAAACCTCTCCTGTTTTCGGACGTCGAAAAAGATTGTCCTGATGAGACTCGGCATTATTTCCTTCAAACGGAAATCCGATCTCTCAGCCTCGGGGAGCATTCACTCATCGACTGCCGGCTGGCTGGCCAAACTTCTCAAGTAAAAATCTTTGTCGATCAGCGATTGAAGAGCGATGATCGTCTGGCAGCATTGATTCAGGCGATCGCTGTTGCTGCTGAATCGGAACTGGCAGTGATCGTTCAAGACCTTGCTGGCCCAGTGAGAGACATGGATCTGGACCAGCACCTTGCGATTGTGATCACTCCCGAGATCGCTCGATTGGGGAATGGACGAACGCCGGTCGAGGGACTGACGCGCCCTGCGGATTTTGTTCCAGGAGTCGATCGCCCACTCGGTAATAATTCCGACGTCATCTTTTTGAGTTCCAGCCTTGAACCGGGCGACCACCTGCGTGCAGTCTTGGCCCATGAATGGTGCCACGCAGCGGTCTTCAGCCGCAGTTCAGGACCAGATACGGTTCGTGGGATTGACGAAGACTGGTTGAACGAAGCCATCGCCCACGTGGTCGAGCACCGGGCAAGTGGTTCGGCAACGAATCTTTCGCACCGGATTCGCAGCTTCCTGGCCAGACCTCACCAATCTCCGTTGATCGTCCGCGACTATTCGCACCCCGATTACTGGCGTCACGATGGTTGTCGTGGTGCGGGGTACTTATTTGTCGACTGGTGCCTGAATCGCAGTGGCGACCGACTGTTGAAGCAGCTCATTGACGGCCCGTCCGTCAGCGCAGAAACTATTTCTGCAACAATGGAGACGCCGTTTTCAGATCTCTTTCGCGAATGGACAGTGACACTGGGGAGACGTTTGGCCGAGGCGTCGCAAGAACAGGCTCGCGATCAACTTCCCATCTGTACTGAATGGGAGCTTGAAGCGACGTCCCCGCAGACACTCGCGCTGCGGCTGGGTGGGACGTGTGCTGGCTATGTACGAATTCACTGTCCGGCTGGTACGCGTTGGCAGATTTCTGCGGCTGTTCGCGGAAACGACGAGGTTCAATCCACGCTGATTCCGGTCCGGCCTACTTCTTCTCACCGATGAGTGCCAATCGCTGGGCCCGCAGTTTCTTCAATCGAGAAACGGGATAAATCCGGACCACCTTACCGCCATAGGTCAGCCGTCCTTCGGTGTCGTAGTCCAATTGCGAGATATCGACCCATTCGGCCAGCGAATCATCTTTGACGTTGAGTTTTTTCATGTCGTAGGCGGCCGCGTAAAGGGCGGCAAATGTTTCCGGATCGACCCCGTGACCACTCTCAAGGTCTTCCTTCGGGTTCACCCCTCCCACGAGCACGGCATACGAGTTCACCTGCTTGGTGGCTGAATCGTATCGCGATTCGAGTTTCAGAGTTTCCGCGGCTGCTTTCAGCTTGTCGTTGGCTTCCGTGATCTTCTTTCCTGCCTCCTCCGATGGGCGGCTGTCAGCATCCTGTGCTCGAACTGGCGCAAACGGACTGCTGCTTCCCAGGAGATATCCAAGTCCCATCATTGCGACACCGAACGTGATTCGCTTCATCGGCAGCATCTCTTTTCCTCCCGGTCAGTTGGCCTGAATGTCGGCCCTAATGGATTGAACTACGCTCGCACTCTCGCCAGATGATCCAATAACTCATCCAGGTTTCGCAAGATCGCAGTTTCGTCCAACGGCGCATTCTTGCAGGAATCTTCCAGGCGTCCTGCCAGATCACTCAATCCTGAAAAACCATATCCGCCCGCGCTTCCACGCAGTTTATGAGCTTCCCGGCGCAGATTATCCATGTCCTTCGAATGTGCCAAGTCATTCAATAATAAGTGTTTCTGTGGCAATTCACCGACGAAGTACGGAAGCATTTCTGCAAAATCTTCATCGTCACGCAACGACGAGTAGATCAAATTCGTCATCTCTCCACGCACTTCCATCTGGAAAATTTGTATCGCAATTGCGACGTTTCACAAACAATTCCGTCGTGAGCCACTGTGCGGAAATCAACTCAAAAAATCCCGAACGAGTCGATTTACGCGGCTCGTTCGTGATGATTCTCAACTCCCGATCGCATTGGCATCGGCTTGATTGTCGGCTCACCATTGAACTTTTCGGACTGTCGACGCCCGGCTGGCCCCATGATGTAACTCAAGTACATCAGAACTGCCGAACCGACCAGTGCCACAAAACATCCAATCAACGCCACCTGATCGTCACTTGCACCCTGTAACAGGTCCATAATCACCGACTCCTTTCCGGAACTGAACGCGAACGTGATCCTTGTTTCGGTTCGCGGACGGCATCCGACGTAGTCACGTCCCCCACGACCGGCAAAATTCACGCGAAGTTCTGACAACAGGCATGCTAGGGGGAGATTGACGGATGGATGCGAGCCAGCGAAGGGGAAGCCCGGGAATTCCCCGGACTTTCCGAGCGTGCGGGATAGGTAAAGTTTGAGGCATAGATTTGGGCAAAACCTTGAAACCAAATGTTGCGAATTCGGGTAGAACCTGCATCAGCTTTTGAGTTTTCCCTGCCCGTCTGGAGATTTTTCGATGCGATTTCGATGGACTTCGATCCTGTTACTGTGCCTGGTCTCACTGGCATCGCAAAGCGTTACGCGGGCTGCTGATGCACCAGATTCACTGGTGCGACATCTGCCACCGGGGGCGCTCGGGACAATTGAGGTTGCCGGGCTGGCGGGGATCATCGAACGCATTGAAACATCTCCTGCGCTTAAGGCGTATCTCGAAAGTCCGCTCTACGAAGATGTGCTGAAATCCGACCCTGCCAGGAAGGCCTTGGCCGGAAAAGCGATCTTCGAGGCACAGATCGGGATGGACCTCTGGAAATTTGCAAAGACATTCTTCGGTGATCAGATTGCATTGGCGGTTTATCCTCCTGCTCCAGGCAATCCACCGGATGGTGTACTCGTCCTGCAGGTCAAAGATGCGGGTGATCTCGCGAAACTGCTCGAGAAGCTGACGCCTCTGATGCTGTTGGCTGGCGATCAGATCACTGTTACGGAAGAGGCAGGTAACAAGACGCTGAAATTCAAAGACGGGAATCGAGCCGTCCTGAAAGATCGATGGCTGGTCGCCAGCAAGAATCATGAACTTCTGTCGCAGACTCTTAAGAGCCTGCAGACGAATTCTGACAGCGGTTTAACCAACGAAACCGCCTGGAAAACGATGACGCAGCACCTGGGGAAACAGCATACCGTTCAGGTCTGCGTCAACCTTGCTCGGATTACAGAACTCAAAGGGAGCCGTCTCGTTCCGGAAAAGCTCGATAATCCCGTGGTTTCACTGCTCTACGGTGGTGTCCTGGAACTGGCTTCTCGCAGCCCGTATCTCGGACTGACTCTCGACGTTGGTGCCAACTCGTTTTCGTTGCAGTCTGCCATTGCTGGGAGCGTCAGTGAACTGGATGACGCTCGCAAGGGACTGGTTCTTGACCCGGCACAGCCTTTGGTTCCGCTCGCTCCCGGCCTCAAGGATCGCCTCGGTCTGATTTCGTTCTCACGCAACTTCGCGAAATGGTACAAGTCGCGTGAACAATTGCTCGAACCGAAGCTCCAGCCCGAATTCGACAAGTTTGAAACGGGGTTGGCAACGTTCCTGCCCGGAAAGGATTTTGCCGAGGATGTGCTGCCCTTACTGACGGGGCGAGTCGCCTTTGTCGCAGCCCCGCAGGACTACAGCTATCTCGACGGCAAGCCAGGTGTTCAGATTCCCGCGTTCGCGCTGGTGGTCGAATTGGCCAAGCCACGTGAAGGGGCTGACATTATGAATCTGGTCACGCAGACCATTTTGACGATTACGAACCTGGAAGCGTCCAAGCAGAAGCGTCAGCCATGGGTTCAGTCTTCGGAAAGCTATCGCGATGTGCAGATCAACTTTGCCCGCTACCTACAGCGTCCGAAAGGGGATCAGCTCGCGACGTCGTACAACTTCCAGCCTGCATCAGCACTCGTCGCGAACCGGTTCATTCTGTCATCCAGCCTGGGGTTATGCCGTCAATTGATCGAAGCCCTGAAAACTGACAATGAACCACTGGCCACGGCGGTCACCCCTGGCCGCACAGCACTGCCGAACTTTGTCCAGGAACTTTCTCCTTCGATTGTGGCTTCGCTGCTGGACGCAAACGCGGCAGTCATTCACGCCCGCAATATTCAAAACGGCAAGACGGCAGAACAGTCTGCTCGCGAACTTGATGGCCTTTGTCAGTTGCTACGACAATTGACGGCCATCCGATTTGATACTGTTCAGTACCCAGACCACATGCGTCTGGAACTGCACGGTGGTTGGAAATGATTGGGATCGCTTGGGCGAACGATAGTAAATCTCTACTTTCATTCTTCCCCTTCTTCCCATACCTCTCATTGCCGAAACTCGCTTTCGCCCCCTCCCAGGATCAACCAAAGGTCGCGCATGCCCAATGTTGCCCCACCCGATGGACTGCTGAAACCGTACGACACGCCTCGTGACGGGGCCTGGACGATCAGCGAGGCGGCTCACCTGCTCGGTCGAAGTCAGTTTGGCTGCACACCGGCAGAGCTGGATCAGGCGGTTGCGAGTGGCCTGAATGCCACCGTTGAGCGACTAATTGCGCCGCAGCCTGAGTCTGTGGAATTTCGACAGGCGGAAGAGGCATTGCGGAAGACCGCATTCGCGACCGGCGAAATCGCCGACCTGAAGATCTGGTGGCTTTACCGGATGTGGGCGACAGCGAATCCCCTGGCGGAAAAGGTGGCCCTCTTCTGGCATAACCATTTCGCAACATCGAATGACAAGGTGCGGTCTATCCCGCAGATGCTGGACCAGAATGAACTGATCCGTGCTCATGGGCTCGGCAGCTTCAAGTCATTACTGCACGGAATGTCACGCGATACGGCGATGCTGGTCTGGCTGGATGGAAACGCAAATCGCAAACGACATCCCAACGAGAATTTCGCTCGTGAAATCATGGAACTGTTCGCACTCGGTGTGGGCAACTACACCGAGAAAGACATTCAGGAGGCTGCGCGAGCTTTCAGCGGCTGGCATGTGCGCGAGGGGGCATTCTGGTTCAATCAACTGCAGCATGACGATTCTACGAAGACCGTGTTTGGCAAGTCTGGCAATTTCGATGGGGCAGCGATTGTGGACCTCTGCCTTTCACAGCCCGCCTGCCCGCGATTTCTCGGGATGAAGCTGCTGAAGACGTTTGTCTGTCCAGAACCATCGGTTGCCATGATTGATGCAGTCGCCGTGCGAATTCGCGAACACGATTACAACATGTCACCTGTGCTGCGCGAACTTTTGAGCTCTCAACTGTTTTTCGATGCCTCGTGCCGACGGAACGTCATCAAATCTCCTCTCGATCTGGTTGTCGGTTCGTTGCGGTCGCTCGCGGCGACTGTCAAATGGCCACCCGTTTCGCGACTCCTCGCAAATCTGGGGCAAGATATTTTCGAACCTCCCTCGGTGAAAGGTTGGGAAGGGGGCCGACTCTGGATCAACTCTTCGTCCATCCTGCTGAGAACCAACTTCGCGACCGAGCTGGCATCGGGTGACCAGATTGCTACGTTGAGGACAGCCATCGTGGACATGGCAGGAGGGGCAAGCGAAGCCGTCGCCACACAGATCCAAAGATTGCTGATGGGAGGTGCTGCGGATGCGACACTCCATTCAGAAATTGCCATGCATCATCAACGCGCCGAAGGGACCACCGTCCAGAAACTTCGATCGACATTGCAACTGGTCATG
>CAIWEX010001130.1 GCA_903911795.1 uncultured Schlesneria sp. | reverse complement strand
TGCTCCTATCGGGTCCATCGGTGCTATCAATATCAACTACGTATTCATCCTGATTGGACAGAATTGGTACATTGGGACCGTGTTGAGAAGATGTTCCAAGAGCGTATGTTCAAATACGTGACTTATGGAAGCGTTTTTGAATCAGGAATTCTCATCTGTGCGAGCGTCTGCCAACTACGCTGACAGGTCCTCGTGTAAAAGAACTTGAGTCCAGAAAAGGCGACACGCAATGAATCACTGGCAAACTTCCGGTCGTTCTTAAGGTGTAGGAAGTACTTTCGCAACTGACTTTCTGTGATCTTATCGGGCGATTGCTGGCAGAAGTCGGCCAACTTCCTGACGGCCCTCAAATACCCCTCGTGAGTCCGCTCAGACATTCCTCCCAGTGACAAGTCTTCGCTCATCTGTTCGTAGAGGGCTCCACAAAAGAACGGGGAATGCGTCAACGAACGTTCGGTTTTCGGTGACTTCCGAGGTGATTCGACATCTTCACTGCGTACGCGTCCCGAGCGAGCGGCCCGCCCTTCCGGTGCCGATGATGAGTTCGGAAAACCTGCAGTTGTCGATCGTTCAGTCTGCTGTGTCGCCATGAGTCTGTTCCCATCGTTGAGGTAGAAATCCGAGCATTCAATGACACTCTCCACTCAACAGGGAACTCAGACGCCTATGGCAAACGCCAGCATCTTTATGTATAATCAGCGAACGAATCATCCCGCCGCGATAGCGGCTTACTTGAACATGGCGGTCAACGCGAGCGGCGGTTCGGGCGTGTTTTGAATCCCAAGTCTCTTGGCCGCCGCCGCTTTACCTTGGTCGTTAGCCACCAATCTTCATGACCACTCGTAATTCAATTGAAGTACCATGGAAATCGATTTCCTTTTGCGGGGACTCCAGGAGTTAACTGAGCACGAGCTGATTTCCGCCGTTGTCGCGCCGTTGCTCAAGACCCTCGCATACGAGCGTGTATCGGTCTATTCTGGCCCAACAGAAGCGGGCAAAGACCTGATCTGCTGGCAAAGGGACGCCCTCGGTGATATGCAGCTTCACGTTGTTCAAGTGAAGCGATTCAAGCCAAGTCGAAACGTGGCATCTGACAAGTCGTTTTCCCACCTCGTGGCACAGCTGTCGCAAGCGTCCGAGTCAGCTGTTCCCAATATTGATGGTCGCAATTATCTACCGTCATCGGTGATACTCATCACCCCGTACGAAATCGACGAACGGACGCTCGCGACGCGATTCGAAAGATACGCCGCCCTTCGACAACAGAGGGTCACCATTATCGATGGTCCAAGACTCGCCGCGTTACTTAGGAAACACCTCCCTGACCTAGTCCAACGATTGGCGCGAGAGGACCTGTCATCCAGTGCAGTAGATTACGATGATGACTCGCCAATCGCTGGACCACTTCGAGTCTACATTGATGGCAACAGGTTCACTGCGGAGGAAAAAGGAGAGTTACTCTCACTCATATCGGAGCTTTACAGTCTGCAAAGAGGTGATCGGCTTGTTATTGATAGCGCCGGTACAGCCGAGCCGGTAAGTGCGGCGGTTGGGAGCCCAGACGGAGGCCAGCCGTGAATTATCACGACCCGAATCCGGCATCCGATCAACCAGGCGATCGTTCGCTCGCTCCTTCTGAGTCGTTTGAACGGTACGACCTTACTGGCAACAAGATCAGACGATGGACTATCGCCGCACGAGAGAAGCTTGCGTCAGGGTTACGAGCACTTTTCCGATTCAGCCGCGCTGCGGCCGACGCCAAGCTTCCGGGGACGGACGAAACACTTGGAGCGAAGGGAAGAACGCTCCCAGGAAAAGGCATTGAGTTCCTTGAAGCTCATGTCGAAAAGGCACCCATCGAGAACCAGCTGAAGGTCGCCCAGACGGAGACGGAATACCTTAAGCAAGAACTGCTTCGTGAGGAGATTCGCAACAAGCGCGCCGACACGCGCGGGAAGCAACTGGCCAATGCCGAACGCGAAATCGAGCTTCAATCGCGACTGAAACAACTAATTCACGGGCGAGCGAGGTCGTATCTTTTGAATGACGGCGACGAACCAATTGTTGTCATCGGATCATTGTCCGTGTCAGATCACGCTTTGCCTCACACTGACACGGTCCCTATTCGGGATCTCGGTCTCGGCGGCAGGGCGACGCGACAACTCGAGTCAGCGGGAATTGTCACCGTCTCAAATTTGCTGCAACACAGCCGCGAGTCGTTGCTCGAAATGCGAGGCATCGGCCCAAAGACCGTTGATATTATTGAACACTTACTTCGGGACCGCGGACTGCGGCTGTCCGGGTGAATCGGTGGCTAACCAATAAGGCTTTGACTTCGCGTGTCCGGAGAATCGGCGCAGAACATACGCGCGGGGTGATTTTTGAGCGAGCGTTGGATGAAGGCCGCGTCACGCCGAAGTTCAAGGCCTCTGTTCAAGAAGCCCGGCGGATGCTCAGCGGACCGTCGTGTCGTTGAGAATGACCGTGATTTCGCGAGTTGTCATTCCTATGGGAAAAGCATTTTTCGGGTCGAGCGTTTTCTTGTCGAATGCGCTCGCCAGTTGGCCCAACTCAGTCGCAGTTGTCCCTTGAAGTCGCATGATCATCGAGTCTTGACGATCAAGCGGGCCGAACGAAGATCGCTTCCGGGGTGAACTGGATGTCGATTGCACGCTGGAATGACGGACCGCGCGGACCCTCAGCGTGCACGGCTTCAGGCGTGTTTTTATCCAGACGGCTTTGTTCATCAGTGCGTCACGCATTGCGGTTATCCTGAATCGAAATAGCCTTTGGCGTGTGCGGAGCCTGCCAGGAGGCGACCTGAGGGAGCAATGATCGCGAGCAGTCGTAAGGTACCGCCGCACTGCTGACATTGGGGACGTGCTGGAGCGGATCGTTCGGGTTGTGGTGCGAGACCGCTCCCCAGCCAGTAGATCCAGCCACGAAAGAGCCAGGCCAGCCATTTCACATGGTCTCGCGTCGTCCGAGAGTGGGATGCCATCCATCCGTAATGCCTGACCTTGCGAAATCCTTTTGGCAAGACGTGTTGCAGGAAGCCCCGCACGAACTCAACCCATTAATTTCGCATCCCCCTTACGGGAGGGAGAGGCTCCTGCCGAACCGGGTTTGGAGTCGGACATCACTACTAGATCACGGCTCGGCGGGAGCCTCGCCCTCCCGGGCCCTCCCTCGCCCTCCCGCGTTGTTCGGCGGGAGCTTCGTCAAACGGGGTTTGGGGCTTCTTTCGCAAAGCTTCAGTCCAGGCCGGGCCACCCTGCTGCTGTGTGTTTTGGCAGCTTGAACACGGGCGGCCCAAAGCCGCCGCCCGTGGCACCAGGCGGAGAGGTTTTCAGGGACAGAGCCACTTCAGGGCTGTAGCAATTGATGGCACAGCGAATTGCTTCGTTTTGTCGAATATTTCTCTGGCAGTCTGAGGCAGGTTGTTGTAACGTGGGTTACACTAGGGCCTGGCGGTGATGCAATATCAGTCGTGAGTGCGATTGAGTCTCGGTATGCAGCATTCTCTCATTTCTTACGCGAGGAACCAAATGACCCAATTCAAACTGCGTCTCGTTGGAGTGATGGCAATTGCTGGATTTGTTGTCAATGTAGCCTACCCGCAAACAAATCCGCCGTGTCCGAATACAATCTGCGGTCCGATGACGGCCTGCGGAGGGCAGACCAGTGGCATTGCTGGTGCTCCCCCAGGGCCGATGAGCTTTTGTAGTCAGAGTCAGGTCAATTTAGCTTGCGAGTACTGCGATGGAACGACTTCATTTCGGCTTTGCGCACCATTAGGTACTGGCGGACGGGAATGCACGCTTGTCGCTGCGGCAAACCTAACCCAATGTGGAGCGCCGAAGAAGGGGAAATGCACAAAATACAACATCGGAAATCTGGTCTACTACTATTGCAAGAAAACGTCTGGCGACGGCACGGTGACCTGCACAAACGCACAAGAATGTAACGCTGACACTGCTTGTAAGACCGGATCGTGATGTCATGCGTCAACAGTTGGTCGCAATTCTTGCTTGCTGCGGCTTGTTGTTCGTCTTTCTTCAAGACGCGACGGCAGAGCCTGCTTCGCTGGTTGAAATTGCGTCCATGCTACGTCTCCAGGATCAAGCGTGGCGCGACATCAAAGCACATTACACCTGCAAGCAATTGGCAGTCGCGAGCAACGGAACTCGCGAGTTAAAGCGTGAGCATCGGATGACATGGTCCATGACCGATCTTGGATGGGAGCGTATGACGCGTACGACCAGTCGCAAAGGAAGCTTTGACTGGGTCGAGGAAGCCAGTTTTGATGGTCAATACTACATGGCAGGCGATTCCCAAGGACTAGGGAGTGGCGCGATCGGCCATCAAATTCATCCCTTCTTACAGATTTCGGAATCGCCGAAATACTTCGGGCTTTATGTCACGGGTATGGACATCGGTATGCCAATGTCGGTTGCGGAATTCCTCGCTAGCCGTGGTAGCGATATCAAAGTAATTGAGAGCTCCAGCGAACGGTGGATGGTGGAAGGTCCAGACCCTTACGGTGAGCACCATTTCATCAAGCTGACACTTGATTCTCGTTTTGGTTTTCGCCCATCGCGGATTGAACTACGCGATGAACTTGGTGTTTACACAATCTTTGAGATTGGGAATTACGACTGTTTTCAAGGGGAGCGGGGAAGATTTTGGTTTCCTAAAAGCGGAAAATGGATCGGCTTCGATCCGGAGACACGGGTCTGCGATTCTGAGATGGAGTACGAGCTTCAAGATCTCTCAGTTGATCAGCATCCAAACGAATCGCATTTCCGTCTGCACTTTCCCAAAGGTGCCGCGCTGCTAAATCGCGATACGGGGGAAGGGGCATATCTGACCGCCGATTCAATTCCGGGGGATGTACCCACGTTCCCAACAAAACTGGAAACCTTGGAGGACCATGATCTGCGCGTCACACGAAGTGAACGGTCCGGCCTGATCGCGCCTGCCCGTTCAAATCGGGTATGGCTGTACGTAATTAATGTGGTCGTTCTAGCAGCCACTATTTTAGTGATGGTCTATAAACGCGTAAGACATCCATCCCAGTAAGTCCTAAGCGGGTGTTTTGGTCGTCTGTGCGGGATGATCATTCGATCTGCGATTGGCCAACAATCATTGAATCGTCGGCAAAGGACGGAAAAACAACGTGATGCGAGCGATCCATTTTCTGTGCTTCGTTTTGGTCGGGACCATCGGATGCACGCCTTCCGAAAAGTCTCGTACGCAGCACGGTGCACGGGTTTCTGTGAACGCGGTGGAACACGTCGGTGAACCGGATTCCGCAGGTCATGTCGTCCACGAGTTTGTCATCAAGAATGTCGGCAATGCGACCTTGGCACTGAGCGAAATCAATTCTACTTGCGGATGCACTGTTGCACGGGTTTCAAAGCAAGAGATCGAAGCTGGCGATCAGGCGACCATCCATGTCGATTTCCATTCGACGCCGGATCGAAGGGAATCGGCAGTTTACGTCCATACAAATGACGCGATTCGTCGTGTGCTGCGATTTCGGATCGCGGCGACAAAATTGCGGGAGGGCACTCGACAACTGCAATTCTTACCGTCTGTCGTCCATTTGAAAACCGAGGCTGGCCGTTCGATGAACGGTCGGCTCTTGCTTCAGTTGACAGAGTGGGGTGTCTTGCAGACGTCGATTGATTCAATCTGCAATGCCAACCTAACGGTCGAAGGCTCAGGAATTCACCTGGAATTCGACCGCGAACCGACGGACTTGTTGAAAAGGATTGTGACGTGGAAAGAGCAGCCTGTCCCTTCTGCAGACAAACCGGTAATTCAGGTTGTTCACTCAGACCGCGTCGTTACCGTTGGCCAGGTTCGTTACTCAATCGACTCGGATGCTTTTCTCACCCCGGGAGAACACCGGCGAGTCTTGCTCGCACAGGTCGGCCCCGAAAACAATGCGGCACGAGCAATCGCCACATTGATTGTTCATGTGGCATCCACAGCTCCGTAAGAACAATACAGACATCGATTGGCAGAAGACCGAAGAACAATCCTTCACCACCAGCAGACAGCCCATTACAACTTTCCCTGGACGTCGATCACGGTTTTGATGTGTTCGGCCTTGAGTGGCCCCCGGTTCCAGCGATCCACATGGTCCCATGGGTAATTTGAACCCCGATAAGTGGCACCCGCATGCACTTGCGCAAGCCCGTTTCCATCGAGGAAAACTCGATACTAGGGACGGGAATGCAGGTTACTTCACAGCGCCGAACGCGGCGAAGCACCCATTCTTGTGCAACAGTTCCACTGTGCTGAAGCCAACTTGTCGCAGTAGGTTTAACTGATACGTCACCGGTCGTGGTGAGTCTTCTTTATCAACGTAGGCAAAAACTTTGTCACGGTAGGCTTCACCGCCGAGCGAACTCAGGTACTCGCCATATCCCGCCCACATCATCTCCTGAATCGGCTCGGATTCATGAGCGACCAGGTCCGTGATCCAGAGACTGCCACCGGGGGCCGTGATTGCGTACAGCTTTTTGAACGCAGCACTCCAGTCATTGTCGTCTCGCAAATGATGTAAAACAGCGGCGGCCAGGATCACATCGTAAGTCTCTTGTCCCAGATCGGCCTGACGAAAATCATCATGAATCGTGCGGATTTGTCCTGCGTTCACTGCGGCGACTCGTTCGGCGGCACGTTGCAGCATCGGCAGGCTCAGATCGAGCAGATCGACCTGAAAATCATGTCCTGCGACTTCCCGCAGCTTCAGAGTGTTATTCCCGGCACCACAGCCAATATCCAGGACTCGTCGAATCGGATTTGTGCTGCGGACGGCTGCCTGAGTAATCAATCGCATCGCGAGCGGTGCATCTTGAGTTGCCGTTTGACCTGTTTCCAGTTTCGAGAATCGTTCGACATCGTGATCAAAACGATCGCGGATCTGATCGAGGGTCGATTTGTCATGCAGCGGCGTCGACATTGTGTGTCTCTGGAGGTTGTCGCTCGAGAAAATCGGAATTCAGTAAATGTAGCAGCACGCGTTTCCATCGTCTTCTCCTCCAGCATCCAGTTATTCCCGCGCAGGTGGGAATCCAGCAATTCGTTGACGTTCCCGCTGAACAAAATGTGCAAAAAACGCTTCCGCTGGGCTTGACCGGCTTGACCCAGCGGGACCAGCAACTGCAAGCTACCGACGAATCACCTTTGCCAGGAAACCGCTCTCCACCCGGCTTGACCGGGGGGTAGCAACGACTTTCAGTCAACTCGATTCCGGGGACGCTGGAATAATCGAAGCCACGGCCTTGTCGATGACACCAAGTCTGTGACTCCAGGGCTGTGGCACCCGGCAATCACACAGGCGAGGCTGTTTGTTTGAATATTTCGTTGACTTCTTTAGAACGTAGACTATTTCACCAAAGTGAGACTTGATTCGTGACAGGTCGCGAAAATCCCGCCGGTACTTTTCCGGCGGTTCTGCTTTCGAAGTGCTGGTTTCTGTGCGGGCCCACCGCATGCGGAAAGACGGCCCTGTCATTATCGCTCGCGGATCGATTGAACGCCGAAATCGTTGCCCTCGATTCTATGACGCTTTACCGTGGCATGGACATTGGCACTGCCAAGCCATCGCTCGCCGAACGGTCGCAGATTCCGCATCACTTGATCGATGTTCTTGATCCGTGCGACGATTTTAGCCTGGCGCAGTACCTGACGGCGGCCGAGGCTGTCTGCCATGACATCGTCAGCCGTGGGCGATGTCCCTTATTCGTCGGGGGAACGGGCCTGTACCTGCGCGGAGTCTTGCGGGGCGTTTTTGAAGGTCCTGCGGCCGATTGGGATCTGCGACGTGAACTTGAGGCCCAGTTGCAGCAGATTGGAAACGTGGCATTGCACCAGGAATTACAGCAGGTTGATCCGGTGACGGCATTGCGACTGCATCCCAACGATTCGCGTCGAGTGATCCGGGCCATTGAAGTCTTCCGTTTGACGGGCCGTCCCCTGTCGACTCAACAGGAACAGGGGCCGCGCCCCCTGGAACAGCGGACGCCGCATGTCTACTGGCTTTCACCACCGCGAGACTGGCTTTACCAGCGAATCAACGTACGGGTGGAACAGATGTTTGCAGAAGGACTTGTTCAAGAAGTCCGGAAACTGATTGTATCCCCGCAGGGACTCAGCCAGACGGCTCGACAGGGACTCGGATATAAAGAAGTCATTGATGCCTTCGAATCGGGGATGACCAGCGACCGACCAACCCCCGAATTAATCGACCTGATTCAAACGAGAACCCGTCAATTTGCCAAACGCCAGCACACCTGGTTCCGCAATTTGGAAGAATGCAGACCGATCCCGATCACAGGGAGTGAAACAATCTCGGAACTGACTGAACAGATTGCAAACATCGGGTGTTCCGAGGGAACTCCGCAGATATGACCACGCAACAGCATCCGCTCCGGCTTTCGATTCGACTTTGCGAGTGGTCAAGATGTCTTTTTTGCCGGCTTTTGCCGGCTTTTGCCGGCTTTTGCCGGATCGAACCGATCAAACCCGGTGAGTTCCAGAGGTAGCTAGGAGAATTTCTGGTCACTCAATACCTAACCAGCTCCTGTCACGCAGAACACATCAGCCGGAACGCGCTAGCGTCCAGTTTCGGTTATTTGTGTCCGGTTGTGGCCGATCCGAAACCGGACGCTAGCGCGTTCCGGCTGATGGTCATTGTTTCCAAACCTCTTGTGAGTTCCTCGAATATCTGATTGATCTTCAAAAAAGCAATGATTGAGCAGAACGATTTAGAATCACGCGTGCTCGGCGCGAGTCTCCCGATCCCTTCGACTCGCATGTGACTCTCCGCAGAATCGGTTTCTCCGCTTGGATCAACGTTCGTTGTCGAGTACAAACCTGCGGTCAGCAAAATTGCACGTTCCAGATCAGACACCGACGGCGGTCATTCGCCGAGTTCGCGGAGGCATTCATGACGATTCAGCAGTTGTCCGAAGAACAGGTTCGTGACTGGACCGTCGAACAAAAAGATCGGTGGTGGTTTGAAAACGTCTATCGTGGAAATATGCCGCAACTGACCTTGCGAGCTGCCGTGACCGGATTCATCCTGGGTGGTTTGCTGTCGGCGACCAACCTTTACATTGGTGCCAAGACCGGTTGGTCTCTGGGTGTCGGGATCACTTCGGTCATCCTGGCTTTCGCGTTTTTCAAGTTGCTGCAGCAACTGGGAGTCAGCGAATTCACGATCCTTGAAAACAATGCCATGCAGTCGATCGCGACGTCGGCCGGATACATGACCGCCCCGCTGACGTCGTCTCTGGCGGCTTACATGATCGTCAATCAGGTGATGCTTCCCTGGTGGCAGATCATCACCTGGAACATTGCGCTGTCGATCCTGGGGGTCCTGTTTGCATTTCCGATGAAACGTCGATTTATCAATGACGAACAGCACCCGTTTCCCGAAGGTCAGGCTGCCGGCGTCGTCATGGATACGCTTCATTCCTCTGATGCCGCGGTCGGTCTGTTCAAAGCGAAAGTCCTGGGGGCTGCGGCAGGACTCGCTGCGTTCATCAAGTTCTGTCAGGCTGGGGGAATTCAGACACTTCTCCAGACCTCGATCGGCATTGCCAAAGACAAAGTCGTGCATCTGCATGAAGAGTTGTTTGTGCTGTTTGGACTGGTCGGTGAACGAACCCCCACCTGGTTCGGCACAAAAATGCCGCAACTCACCATTTCACCCTCCCTCGATCTGGCCATGATCGGTGCTGGCGGATTAATGGGGATCCGGGCCGGGGTATCGCTGATGATCGGCGCGATCCTGAACTACATGGTCCTCGCCCCTTGGATGATCAAACTTGGAGAAATTCATCCCAGCCCGAGCGACGGTGTTTCGTATGGATTTCGACAAATCACTCTGTGGTCACTGTGGCCGGGGGTCACGGTGATGGTCGTGGCGTCGTTTGTTTCGTTCCTGTCCAAGCCCGATGTGATCAAGGGAGCCTTCCATAGCCTGACAGGGAAACGGACCGACCAGGACTTGTTGAAGGACATTGAATTTCCGCCCTGGATTTCTGTCGTGGGCATCCCGATCATGAGCGTCATCGTCGCTGTGATGGGCTGGTATTACTTTAATGTCCCCATCTGGGCATCACTGGTCGGACTCCCCCTGACGTTTGTTCTTTCCTTGATCGCAGCCAATTCGACAGCACTGACTGGGGCCACTCCCGTAGGAGCCACCAGCAAGATCACTCAACTCTTTTACGGAATCGTCCGGCCGGGTGACATTCAATCGAATCTGGCCACGGCAGGCATCACCGCTGAAGTCGTCAGCAATTCCTCCAATCTGCTGATGGATATCAAGCCGGGTTACATGCTCGGAGCAAAACCGCGTCAACAGGCCATCAGCCACATTATTGGTATCTTCAGCGGCGCTCTCGCCAGCACATTCCTGTTCTATGCACTGTTCACGAACAACTATGACCCCAAGAAGCCGGAAACGATTGCCACGATTCAGAGCGATCAATTCCCGATGCCCTCGGTCATGGCGTGGCGCGGCGTCGCTCAAGTGCTGACATCGGGCCTGGATAAACTGGCACCTTCGATTCGTTATGCCGTATTAGTGGCAGGGGTCATCGCGCTCGTCATGGAAGTGACGCGAATTGTCAGTCGGAATCACTTGCCCCTCTCACCCGTCGCCATCGGACTCGCATTTGTCATCGATTTCGGCTCTGCCCTGTCTATGTTTGCGGGATCCCTGCTGTTCTGGTCACTCGGCGTCGGTCGCGTTAAAGAGGAACAGGCCACCAGTAATCTCTTTGTTCAAAACCACGAGCCGATTTGCGCGGGAATCATCGCAGGAGCAAGCCTGATGGGAATCGCCGATGCAATCACAACTGTGTTCTTCCTGAAAAACTAAGGTCCACCATGACGACATTGCTCTCCCGCTTTCTGCGATACGTACGGATTGATACTCAGGCGGACGAAACCAGTTCCACGTATCCCAGCACGGCCAAGCAGCTGACACTCAGTCGGATGCTGGCGGATGAATGCCGTGCCATCGGGCTGGTGGATGTCACCTGCGACGAATTCGGGATCGTCATGGCGACTGTTCCCGCGACAGTCGCCAGTTCCGTTCCAGCGATCGCGTATGTCGCTCACGTCGACACATCGCCAGAGTATTCCTCAGTCAACGTCAATCCGCAGATTCATGAAGCCTACGCCGGGGGTGACATTGTCCTTCCGAAGGACGGCAAAGTTCTGCGCGTGGCTGAGAATCCCGATTTGAACAATTGCCTGGGGCACACAGTCATTACGACTGATGGGTCCACGCTGCTCGGGGCCGATGACAAATCGGGAGTGGCCGTCATCATGTCTGCCGCTGCCGAATTGATGCGACGTGGCAGCGAATTTCCACATGGACCGGTTCGTCTCTGCTTCACATGTGACGAAGAGATCGGCCGCGGAACCGACAAACTCGACCTGCAAAAGCTGGGTGCACACGTCGCATACACGCTCGATGGCGGTGGACGCGATGAAATTGATTCCGAAACGTTTTCGGCCGACGGAGTCAAAGTAACCGTGAAGGGGATTAACACGCATCCCTCAGTCGGAAAGGGGGCGATGGTCAATTCCATTCGCATCCTGAGCACCTTTATCTCGCGACTGCCGACGGCCAGGCTTTCCCCAGAAACCACCGACGGACGTGACGGATTCATACATCCCTATCACATTGAAGGGGGAGTTGCCGAAGCGAGTGCCCGTATGATTCTGCGTGACTTTGAAACCGAGAATCTGGCTCAACAGGCTCGACTGCTGGAATCGATTGCCGAGTCCCTGCGGGCCGAACACCCCCGAGCCCAGATCCTGGTCGAAGTTCGGCCGCAATACCGTAACATGCGTGAAGGTCTGGCCGTCGAGCCTCGATCGATCACGAAGGCCGTCGATGCCATGAAGTCGCTGGGGCGAGTCCCCAGGATGACCATCATCCGCGGGGGAACGGATGGCTCACTACTGACAGCAAAGGGCCTGCCGACTCCCAATCTATCGACCGGGGAACATAACCCTCACTCACCGCTGGAATGGACCAGCCTGGAAGAAATGCAGGCAGCGGTCGACGTCCTCGTTCAGCTTGCGGCCGAGTGGGCCAAGTAATGCCTCAGGAGAACAAGCTGCTGCGCCAGGCATTAAAATCGTGGTTCCTGATCTGCCTCGTTATCCTGCTCCCTCTTGGGATGGGCTGGGGATGGTGGACAAGCGACGCCTGGCGCCGTTCGACCGTCGGCCGAGTTGACCCGGCAATGACGACGATCGCGATCCTGTTCCTGATGGCGTTCAGCCTGGACAGCAGCAAGCTGCGAGATTCGTTTCGATCGCCGAGTCCTGTGATCTGGGGTACGCTCGTCAATATTGGCATCCTGCCACTGATTGCCTGGCCGCTGACGAGTCTCTTTTCGCTGACCGACTTTTCACTCGGCCTGATGATCGCGGCCGTTGTCCCCTGCACCCTGGCCACCGCATCCGTCTCGACACGTCAGGCACACGGGAATGACGCGGTTTCACTGCTGGTAACGCTGTTGACCAACCTGATCAGTGTCGTTCTGACACCCCTCTGGCTGAAATGGACGATCTCGGTCGAAGCGGGGATCGACCCGTTGCCGGTCATCCTGAATTTGTCGATCAATGTTCTGTTGCCAACAATCCTGGGCCAGGCTTCTCGGTATTGGTCTGTTCTGGATCGATTTGCCAGACAGCATCGATCGGGAATCGGGATTGTAGCCCAGACTCTGGTTCTGCTGATCGTCACCAAGGCGGCGGTAGAAGCGGGAGGCCGCTTGCAGAGTCAGCAGGTCTGGCCATCAGCCTTCGACTTTACTCTGCTGCTGGGAGCCTGTGCCGGAGTCCATCTGCTGGCAATGGTGGTTGCGGAGATGGGAGGACGACTGTTAAAGCTCTCTCGCGCCGACCGAGTGGCAACACTTTTCGCAGGCAGCCAGAAAACACTCCCGGTGGGACTGCTTCTCGCTGCGATGCCAGCGATCACGGGCGATCTCCTGTTGCCATTTATCACATTTCCGATCCTGCTGTTTCATGCAATTCAGTTGATGGTGGACTCCGCCATCGCCGACCAACTGGGTCGACGAGAGAGCCAGGACTGCGATCGATAATCGTCAGTGAGAAAGTGTTCAGAAACGGCACTGTTCGCTCGAAGGCACGTACGGAGAAAACGTAGAGTGGAGACCAGCTCGCTTCGAGCGCCGGCCCACCATCTTTGTTCGTCTGAATTGGGGTGTTTCTTGAATTGGTGGGCCTGCACGGCGAAGCGCCGCTGGTCCCACCCTACTTTTGTGAATCGTCCCTTCGATCCGATTTTCGCGATACCCAGGTCTCACACCCGGCGCCTGCGATCAACGGCGATCGAAAACACGCCACGGCTTCAGCCGCAAGATTCCGTTCAACCATCGTCTGACACCACAAAGAAACTGTGGTCACCGCAGAAGTGGAAGACATCATCATATTCATGAACGCGAATGAGCATTGGATGCCGATTGATGACTCGAAAAAGTATACGTCAGGCCATCCAGGGACTACGGAAGGCATGTGGGAGATCTTCCCACGAATCGCAAGCCAATCTAGTTTTTCGGTGGGAGATTTCCCTCGGAGCAACCGCTGCACAGCCGCAGCCTGAGAAACTAAGTCGATAAGATGAAAGTCTGACACGACTGGCACCGAATGATTTCAGAATCCGCCTGCTTCACCGCACGGGTTCCGCCACGGACTGCAGTTCGATCTGGCCCCGGATGAGGTCTGCTGTCACAAATGCATCCCGTAGGGATGTCGAAGGACTGTCAGAATAACAACCCAACACACACAAACACAGCTGGCGGACCGGATCTCGAAGTGAACGAGCTCTACACGGCTCTGTTGCCTTTTGGCCGCGAATTTGAAACCCTGCCGATATTCCCGATTGTTATGGTCTGGCACTTTTGCAAACCTGTTGATCCCTCTCTTCCCGTAACGTTGCGCCGAGGAACATTGTGAAAAAAGTTTGTCTCTGTCTCTGGTTGGCGATCACCTCAACCGCTGTTGCCGCCGAACCGCTCGTGATGAATGTCTGGCCAGGAAAGCCACCCGGTGAAACCAAAGAATTACCTCTGGAGGCCGATCAGACAAAACCTGAAGACAAGCTGATTGCCGGAAGGCGGATCATCAAGTTGGGTAATGTTTCGACACCCCAGATTGCGGTCTACCGGCCTGACCCTGCCAAAGACACAGGGGCATCGGTGGTGATTTGTCCAGGTGGAGGTCACTACATCCTGGCATACGATC
>CAIWEX010001129.1 GCA_903911795.1 uncultured Schlesneria sp. | reverse complement strand
GAAATACTTCGAGACATCGTTGGCGATACTGAACGTCGTCAGCGAGCCACGGGTCATCAACAACTGCTTGCCGATTTCCACGATCTCAATGAGTTTCGTCGGGTTGGAATCCAGGTCCACCATGTTCCCGGCTTCCTTGGCGGCCTGAGTCCCGCTGTTCATGGCCACCGCCACATCTGCCTGAGCCAGGGCCGGGGCATCGTTGGTGCCGTCGCCTGTCATGGCAACCAGCCGGCCCCCTTTCTGGTAATCGCGAATCAGCGCCAGTTTGGCTTCGGGTGTCGCTTCGGCCAGGAAGTCGTCAACGCCCGCTTCGGCGGCAATCGCTGCGGCCGTCAAGGGATTGTCCCCTGTGATCATGACCGTTTTGATCCCCATCTGCCGGAGTTCAGCAAATCGCTCTTTGATGCCTCCTTTAACGATATCCTTCAGTTCGATAGCTCCCAGCACCTTTGAGTCGCGGCAAACGACCAACGGTGTCGCTCCCGATTTGGCGATCTGCTGTACTGTGGTCCGGACATCTTCAGGTAAGAAGCCACCGAGGTCACGCACATACGCTTCGATGGCCTCCGCCGCACCCTTGCGGATTTCGTGACCGTCCAGCGTCACACCGCTCATTCGAGTCTTAGCTGAAAACGGCACGAAATGAGGTTTAATCTGCTCGAGATCGCGGCCTCGCAACCCATGCAGATTTTTGGCGAGAACCGCGATGCTGCGACCTTCGGCCGTTTCGTCGGCCATTGATGCCAGGTGGGCGGCTTCTGCGAGATCCCGATCATTGACACCGTTGGCGGGGATGAATCGGGTTGCCTGTCGATTGCCCAGCGTAATCGTTCCCGTCTTGTCGAGCAGCAGGACGTCGATATCTCCTGCAGCTTCGACAGCACGGCCCGACATCGCGATCACATTCGCCTGACTGAGCCGATTCATTCCCGCGATGCCGATGGCCGAGAGCAGTGCCCCGATGGTCGTTGGTGCCAGGCAGACGAAGAGCGCAACCAGCACTGCCAAGCTGATGGGCTTTCCCTGCCCTGAAGCCTGAACACTGAAAATCGAATACGGTAGCAGAGTGGCAACGACCAGTAGAAAAATCAGCGTCAAAGCGGCCAGCAGAATTGCCAGTGCGATTTCATTGGGTGTTTTCTGTCGCTTGGCCCCTTCGACCATCGCAATCATTCGATCCAGAAAGGTCTGGCCCGGTAGTGTTTTGACTTCGATGATCAACCAGTCGGAAATGACTCGAGTCCCCCCCGTGACCGAACTGCGGTCTCCTCCGCTTTCGCGGACGACAGGAGCACTTTCTCCTGTGATGGCACTTTCATCGACGGATGCAACACCTTCGACGACGTCGCCGTCGAGCGGAATCGTTTCGCCCGCTTTGACGATGACGAGATCGCCGATACGAAGGTCCGTTGCGGCCACGGCAGACGCCGTGCGACCGCTGAGATCCGAAAGCCTTTGCGCGACAACCGTCGTTCGACTCTGCTTCAACGAATCGGCTTGAGCCTTGCCGTGCCCTTCGGCGATCGCTTCGGCAAAGTTGGCGAACAAGACTGTCAACCACAGCCAGACCGCTATGGCCAGCACGAACCAGGGCGATTCGCTGGATGAGGAGCTCACAGAGTTCAGCCAGAGGACAGTGGTCAGGATGCTGCCGAGATACACGGCAAACATGACCGGGTTACGAAGTTGGACTCGCGGATCGAGCTTCACAAATGAAGCCGATATCGCCTCCCGCAGGATCGTCCCGTTGAGAAAGTCTTTTGATTTTGTCATCGCGTGTTCCTGTTCACGTCGGCACGTTCAATCATCTGTGCCGTCACGGCTAATGTATTGGTGGTTGCTGCAGTACCACTTTGAATGAGTACGGCCAATTTTTCTCGATCGAGGCGTCAGCCATTAACCAGCAGATGTTCGACGATCGGCCCCAATGCCAGTGCTGGAAAGAAACTCAATGCCCCCACCACAATCACGACTGATACCAGCAGCATCACAAACAGAGGTGTATGAGTTGGCAGTGTTCCCGCACCGACAGGAATCGTCTTTTTTGCCGCCAATGAGCCCGCAATCGCGAGGACTGGAAGCATCACCCAGAAGCGTCCGATCAGCATCGCGGCTCCGAGCATTCCGTTGTAGAACGGAGTATTGGCCCCCAGGCCCGCGAAGGCACTGCCGTTGTTATTCCCCGCAGAAGAGAACGCGTACAGGACCTCACTGAATCCATGTGGGCCGGGATTAAAAATTGTTGCGATACCAGCACTGGAAACGACAGCAACAGCCGTCCCCACCAGCACCGTGGCACAGGGGAACAGAATTGCCAGCATTGCCATCTTGATCTCGAATGCGCCGATTTTCTTGCCCAGGTATTCCGGCGTCCGCCCGACCATCAGGCCAGCGACAAACACCGCCACAATCGCGAACATCAGCATTCCATACAGCCCGGAACCGACACCGCCGAAGATCACTTCCCCCAACTGCATCAGCCAGAGTGGTATCAGGCCTCCCAACGGGGTGTACGAATCGTGCATCGAATTGACTGAACCGTTGGAGGCTGCCGTCGTTGTCACAGCCCACATCGCCGAATTCACTATCCCGAATCGAGTCTCCTTGCCTTCCATGTTTCCGCCCGATTGCGTCTCTGAGGCGACCTCGTCGACAGACAGGGACGTGAGGGCTCGATTACCATGCTGCTCGGCAAGAACGGTTAGAACCAAAAGCGGTACGAAGATCACTGACATCGCCGCCAGTACTGCCCAGCCCTGGCGTCGGTCCCCGATCATTTCGCCAAACGTGAAACACAGGGCCGCAGGAATCAGCAGGATCGAAAGAAGCTGCAGAAAGTTTGACAGTGGCGTCGGATTCTCCAGCGGATGTGCCGAATTGACATTGAAGAACCCGCCTCCGTTTGTCCCTAATTGCTTGATGGCTACTTGCGACGCGACAGGCCCGACAGCAATTTTCTGAACTTTGATGGTCTCGCCATTTGCATCGACAATGGGTTCCAGCAGTGACGCTTCGCGGCTACTGTCAAACGTCTGAACAACTCCCTGTGCCACCAGGCTGACAGCCAGGAACAACGACAATGGCATCAGGATGTAAAGGGTTCCTCGCGTCAGATCGACCCAGAAATTTCCAATGGTTGTCGCCAATTGGCGACTGAATCCACGCACCAGGGCGACGAGGACTGCCATCCCGGCTGCTGCCGAGACAAAATTCTGCACGGTCAGTGCGAGCATTTGAGTCAGGTAACTCATTGTCGATTCACCGCCGTATCCCTGCCAGTTTGTGTTGGTCGTAAAACTAATGGCGGTGTTGAAGGCCGAATCTGGAGTTACGGCGGGCATGTTGTCCGGATTCAACGGCAGCAGGCTTTGCAGTCGCTGAAATCCGTAGACGGCGACAAAGCTGACGAGGCTCAGCAGTAGCACCGCGAATGAATACTCCTTCCACGTCATCTCACGATTGCGGTCAACTCCGCACAAGCGATACAGCAGATCTTCGATCGGCCGCACGAATCGCTCCAGCAGCGGGGCGGAACCGGAATAGACACGGGCCATGTACCAGCCGAGTGGTCGTACGCAGGCCAGCAACACCCCCAGAAACAGCACGATTTGCAGAACAGAATGACTGGTCACGAGAAGTACTCCGGCTTGATTAAGGCGATCGCGAGGTAAACGATCAGAACAAGCAGAACGACAAACCCCAGAACAATTGTCCAGTCCATGATCAATCTCCTGTCCTGAGGTAGTCGAACAGAACGACGAGGCCCACAGAAAGCGGGAAGAATGCGAACCCTGCCAGCAGCCAGATGATGTCCATGCCAATTTTCCTTTCGATACAGAAATTGCATCGAACGAATTGAAGCAGGCTTCACATCAAAAGGGGGACAAAAGAGGGCTCGGAGATATCAATTCTTTATCAAGATTGCGGGAATGCTTCGAAATGCCATCGTAGTGCCGAGCCCAAATCCTGGGTTGAGCGCATCATCCGACGCTGAGCAACAGCCAACGGCTAGCACCGGCCGCAATTGGGAGCCCCCAGTCGATGGTTCAAGCACGCAATCAGCCGGTGGATTGGCTGATCGGG
>CAIWEX010001128.1 GCA_903911795.1 uncultured Schlesneria sp. | reverse complement strand
CGCTTACAAACGAAGCGATCTGGGATCTGGTGAACTACATCCGATCAATCCCCACGGAGAAACTCGAAAAGCAACCTGCGGGAACTCGACTACCGGCCCCCGCTGGCAAGAGCGATTGAGTTGACAAAGTGCGACCGTTTTCCGGCTTTTGGTTAGTAGGATCGTTGATGTGGCCGCGTCTGAAGGCTTTGCGGAAGGCCCGGAATTCTTGATATGACCGCGTACACCGTCAACGGGGCCATCCGCTTCGCTCCTGACCCCGCCACCCAGCCGCCGGATGTGGGCTGAAGTAGGAACACTGATCTTCGCTGATCGACACTGATTGAAATGCAGATCATAGAAGTGGCACCCCCAGGAAGCCCATTCGGGTCGATATCTTTCTGTCGAATTGCGGCACCGACAGTGCCACCCAGCCGCGTTGCGACCCAGCGTCCTTGTGTCGACTTGCGTTTATTGAACTTTGACCGGTATGTCGGGCTGTGGTATGCTGAAAGACGGTGGTAGACATTCGGAGGTAATGATGCAGTCACTTCAACCAAGCACGCTCGCAAATTTTCACGAGTTCATTGGCCAGCAACTGGCATCAGGATCTGCGGCGCAAATGTCACCGGAACTGGCGCTCGCACTGTGGCGAGAGCGCCAAGATTCCGTCGTTGCAATTCGCGAGGGACTCGCGGATGTTGAGGCTGGTCGAACGTACCCTGCAGAGGACGTCATCCGCGAACTTCGCGCCGAATTAGATGAAGCATGAATTTCCGAATATCAATTTCACAGCGCGCGAAACGTGATATCCGTGAGATTACCGCATGGATTAAGGAAAGGTCCTCAAAGGGTGCTTTGAGTTGGCTTGACGCCCTTGAGGAATCCTTGGAACAACTTCAAAAGGTAGCCGCTTCAAGCGGAGCCGCACCTGAGGCCGATGATTTTGACGTGAATTTGCGGCAACACCTGTTTAGAACACGCCGAGGTAACACCTATCGTCTTGTGTTCATTCTCCGGGACGATGTTGTCCAAGTTCTTGCTGTTCGCGGAACCGGCCAAGATTTCCTTCAGCAGAGTGACATCGAATTCTCAGATTAGATGTTGATTTAAAAAAGCGGATTGCGATGTAAATTGCAGGGGTTTCCATCAGTCCGTGATTCGTTGCGTGGTAGCCATCGATCGCCAGGACGATGTCAGAACGATTCAAGGAGACTCCAGCACCCCATGCTCAGGTTCCGGCAAATCAAAAGGGTCAGGACGTCAGGCCCCCTTTGATTCCTCTAAGCATTTCACTCGCCAGGTACTTTCCGCAAACTTTGGACATGGCCGGAGGATCAAGGTGGATGACAATTTATGGTGTCGACTCCGGCCGAGGCGATCGTTGTCGCATCGGAAGTTCTTTGTGAAGCGGTTCAAGGACATCAAGGAACGCATTGAAGGTCTCCTTTTTCAGGTCGCTGAAGACTTCGTTCGTCGGCCCATACAGCCGGGCTTCGCGACATCCGAAACAAACCAGCACCTGATAGACATCCTGACCAGCAATAAACTCGACACACCAGTCGGGATGAAAACCGCCACAGAATTTCGGACCGGCGTACCTCCCGAACGTCTGTGACGTACCACACAATGCAATCAGCGTCGCCGAATCTTCGTTAATGACGGGAATCGGCGTTTCATAGAAAGCAAATCCACGCAGAATCATGGGATTCTTGTAGAGGATTCCCCGGTCTATCGATTCACTTTCCGATAGCTGGCGATTCATTCCTTCGTACAGAATCACAGAGTTCGCTTTTGCAATCGCGGCGACCAACGGTTCAATGTTCTGAGTGAACGTCTCAAGAGAATCACCAGGCGGTATCTCGATTTCGTTGACTTCGTCGCTCTTCTTTGGAATCCGTTGCTCTCGCAGACCCGGACTCAGCATCCACGTTGCGAATACCCCGCACGCCAGCCCCAAGAACGCAATGCCGACCTTCCGTTGCCAGCCTTTGAAGAAGTCACGCATCGAATTCGAGCCCGTATACGTGTTTGTTGTCTCGACGCTTGCCTCGTAATTCCATCAAAACAGATGGCGACAATCAAAGTTCAAGGACTCAAAGCTGCCAAGTGGGTTTTGGCGATTTTACACGTCGGTACGTACCGGTAGCGAGTCCAGCGCGGTGGCACTCAACGCGGATAACGATTTTTGGCAGCGTCTGATTTGCGGTCGCCGGCGTTGGCTGCGACAGTACATAGAACTACCTCCCGCAGTACTCGTGAATGGGAATTTTTGAAGTCAACGTTGCCCGCGTGGCCGCGAAGTAAACGCCTCGACCATGGCTTGCATAACGACGCCGAAGGCGTCGCAGATCGTAGCCGGGGGTCGGAGCGAAGCTTCGACCCCCGGATCGAAGAACGCGCCCACACATAGCATCCTAAAGGGATGCCAGATCGCGTCATACCAAATGGTTTCGCATGCTCGAGAGTGTGTAACCCAAGAGTACACTCAACTGGGATTTGAGGGATGACGATCAAGAATCGACGTGTACCAATTCCCTTTTGGCCGTGAAGTCGATTTTTCTGGCATCCCTTCAGGATGCGTATTCTAAGGCAATTCCGTTCCGGGGGTTTCCGCTTCGCTGCAACCCCCGGCTACGATCTGGGATCGCTTCGCGATCAAAACAACAGGTCGTTTGCAACAACTGGTGCCGCCATCAGGCAGTGACTTCAAACCTCACGAATTCAGCAACAAATATCGTTACCCGCGTTGAATGGCACCAGCGGCTTCCAGAATGGATTTGACTGTGGAAATGTTTTTGCGAAGATGGAGATCGTCTTGATGCGACGTCCTGCCCCATTTGATTTCTGCCAGGAGAGTCCAAAATGTTGTGCAGAATAAATAATAAGCGCGCCTCTCTGGTACTGCCGATACATGTCGCTTGCTTGATCTGTGGATGTGGAATACTTGCGACGACAGGATGCCAAGAGCGCGCTGGTCACGTAAAACTGACCATTCCAACCGCTTTCCGTGGAGGGATTCGGTTGGACACGGGCCCATCGAACAGAATTCTCGATGAAAATGGTCGTGACGGTTCGCTTACATGTAGTCTCACTGTCTCGGAGGGCGGTGTCGTGAACCTCCTAGGGAGGGATCCTTACTCCAAATGGGCAGAAACATCAGCCGTCTTTAGTGACGGTGGCGCATTGGTTGTTGCGAGTAATGGCCCACCAGGCGCAGAGGTCTCACGATTTGATATGGTCAAATTGTGGATTGAAGTCCAAGGATGGTTATTTGTTGGAACTGAAGACGAGTTCAAGTCGTGGCTGAACAACCGTACCGTCGGCAGGATTCGATGAGACTTCAAAGGGGCAGGACAGCTCTGTCGAAAACGTAGACGATCCACGTCCAAATTTCCGGGACAGTAGCTGATTTCTAGGGCGATACCAAAATCGGGACCCATCGGGGTGAAGCGTTCTACGTCCGAACGAGTTCCTGCCGCGACTTTCGGAGAAAGTCGCACCACTGTGCGATGCCGTCTCCCTTGAAGGCAGAAACCGGTAGCACGGGTAGATCACCTCGAACGAGGTGTGCGTCGGTGGTGACGGCTTCCAGCGAAAATGGGACGTAGGGTAACAAGTCGATCTTGTTGATCACGCAGGCGTCGCTGGTTCGGAATGCCTTGGGATATTTACCAGGCTTGTCGTCCCCTTCTGTGACACTCAGTACAACGACACGCATGTGCTCTCCCAGATCGTGGGAGGCGGGGCAGACGAGATTGCCGACGTTTTCCACGAACAGGAATTCGAGTCCTTCCAGTTCCTCAAGCGTCAATTGCCCGAAGCCTGTCTGGACCAATGGCAGTTCCAGATGACAGGCTCCGCCCGTCGTCAATTGACGGACGGGAACAAGCGGAGCCAGTCGCTGTGCATCGCGGTCCGTGGCGATGTCACCGACCAGAACTGCCATACGCACAGTCCCTGCCCATTGTCGGGCAGTCGCCTGTAAAAGGCTGGTTTTTCCGGCGCCGGGTGATGAAATCAGATTAATACACAGAATGCCTCGTTCGGTTAGTTCCTTTCGCCAGGCATCAGCGGCAGCACGACGGGCGGACTGCAGGTCCTTTTGCACAGGGACGGATTGGATGCTCATGCTGTACTACTTCCTGAATTGTTTGCCGACTCGACGTCCAGGCTGACGAGTTGCATCTGTTCACCGCTACGTAT
>CAIWEX010001127.1 GCA_903911795.1 uncultured Schlesneria sp. | reverse complement strand
TGCTACGTCCTTGAATACCGAGACCGCGAATCCTCCAAGGACTATCGCAAGTCTGTGACGTTGATCGACAAGGAATGGTGTGTTCCGCTGTACATCAAGAACTTCGGTTGGCCGAGCGAAGAGTTCAGCCAGGTCGATGCGGACCTTGATGAAGCAACGCTGATTGAGCACTACACGTATTCAGACGTGAAATTCCGAACCAGCCTGAGTGCCCTCGACTTCGACAACACCAACGAAGATTACAACTTCAAGCGCCAGTAATCTGGAATTGATGGTAGAAGGCCGTTTGGCGAATTCGCCAGGCGGCCTTTGTCGTTTCCGGTTCGATCTTGTTCTATTCGCCAATATCAACTGTCGCATTCCGAGCGATCAAACGTCATCGTCATGATTACGGCTTCAGTCTGATCCACTTGCCTCCGTGAATCTTGACCTGATGTCCGTTTCCTGATTCGTCCTTGGCCGAATCTCCGTGGCCTTCTTCGAGATTGATCAAGACGAGTGTCCCCTTTTCTTTCACCAAATTTGCTGGCGGCTGGAAGTCTTTCGTATAGAGCACCCCCTTGGAAAGTCGCACGGCATCGATGCGTCCACGAAATCGCTCTTGCACAGCGCCATCTGGTCCAGGATTTGCGCCGACGTAGAACGGCAGGCCGGACGGCTTCACGGTGGCCAACATTGTTCCTTGTTGCTTCTGCCGGTGTCCGTTGACATACAAAACGACACTCTTCTCGTCGTACACGCCAGCGATGTGAACGATCTTCTCTTTGTCTGCGGGCAGGTCGGACACGGCGACACGATACTTTCCCATGCCCGCCACATTGTCGAAAGCGTTGAACATCCAGTGACCGTCGCGCACATGCAGCCCGATCCCGGCAGCTTCAAAGTCCACGAAAACGCTCCCCTTTTTGTCTGACAGCGGCTGTGCGAAGGCTTCAATCGTTACCGGGTATTTCCCATCGTAAAGGAACTTTTCAACTTCGATGTGGTCGTTCTTCCCGTCGAACTCGATCGCATACTCTCCCGCCATAGCGGATGAAGCGAGACCAATGGCAAGCGTCGCGGCGCACATCCGAAACATCAAAGACATTCCACGAACTCCTTGCACAATTTTCTCATCAAGGCTTTCCAGAAAATATCCGTGATCGATTCAATTCGCTGGAGGCGAACACGCTCGGACGTTTCAGATCGGTCGTGTAGGTAAAAGAGAACATCGCCCCGACCAAGACTTCCGGGGCAATGCTACTCCAAGGGACGTTGGGCTAGTTTTTGGATTGCACTGGGCGGAACGGGTAAACCCACGATAGCAATGGGTGAATGTATCGGGTTTGAATCCAGACTTTCCCTTGTCCCGAGAACTTGCAAACGAGCCCTTCGCCACCGAACAGGAAATTCTTGATCGTCTTCGCCGGGCGTGAGCCGGGCAGGACCACGACTTTGTAGTCCAGGGTATCTTCGAAGGCGACGATGTAGCCGGTGTCGACGACATAGTCGTCGGTCACATCGATTTCAAGAATCGCGCCGAACGAGTTAAAAAACAGATCCCCAGTCCCCTGTGCTTTCAACAGAACCAAGCCATGTCCGCTGAAGAAGCCTTTGGCACCGCCCCACTTGGCGGACATTTCCAGCCCGGGGAGAATCGCTCCACCACAGAAGACACCCGCTTGTGAAACAAAATTCACAGTTGTTGCCGTCCCGGAATCAACCACAATCGCAGGCCGGGATGCCGGACGCAACGCATTTGCTGCGACAGCATTTAACAGACGATCGAGTCCGACCGTCTCGGGCGAATCGACGTCAAGCATTATAGGAATTGAAGATCGCTCACGAATGACCGTGGGGGGGGAGGCACCAATCTGCGGCCAATCCTTTAGAACCCGATCAACGGCCTGAGGATTTGATCCGGCGATTATCGTTCCTTCGGGCCCCCAACTTGCGAGGGTTTTCCAAGGGATAT
>CAIWEX010001126.1 GCA_903911795.1 uncultured Schlesneria sp. | reverse complement strand
GCGGTGACTGGCAAGTCGCCCGCAGAGTTAGGCCAGGCGCTGAAAGCGATCAATGCACGATGCCGTGAACATGGTATTCCCGACCCCGTCAGCTTCGCGTATCCGGGAAACGCCTTTACTCCCAAACATCTTGCCACGTTAAAGGATCTCGGGATCAAGTTCGCCAGGCGAGGTGGCAGTCCAGAGTACTCGTACGAAGTTGGTGGCGGGTTTGCTTATGAGCCAGGACTCGATCACCCGCTCTTGTTGCCGACGGCAGGCGATGCACGGCCGAAATGGACACTGGACAACTTGAAGACGGCTGTAACGCAGTCGCGGCATGGCCGGATCGCTGTGCTGCAATTCCACGGCGTCCCAGATACCGCTCACGATTGGGTCAGCGTTCGCCAGAAAGATTTCGAAGCGTACATGCAATTCCTGGCCGACGAAAAATACACCGTGATCGCGATGCGAGATCTGGCGAAGTACGTCGACCCGAACGTCGCTCCAGCCAACCCACAAGGTGTGATGGAAGACCGGAAGAAGCTTTTGGAATCGGGCAAGGATGGTTCAAACGCCCGTCCGGCCAGCAACGACGAAGAATTGTGTTACTGGCTGAATAATGCACTGGTTCATCATCGCTGGTCGCTTGCGGAGGCAGGTGCAGCGCTGGGGATGTCGGCAGATGACGTTCAACAGGCCGCGCGACGCCTGGGGGGCGATGCAGAGCAGCGACCAGTTCGGCCGGAATCAAGAATACAAATCCTTCCCTATCCGGGGGGACGCCATCCCAGAATCGGCTTTCGCGACGGTGCAATCCGACCGCAGCGTGAAACCAAAATCAGCGTATTTGCCCCTTGGAATGATGGTGGATATGCGGTCGCCGACGTGCCTGAAGCGGTCTGGTGTGAGCCCGCACCGGGTAAGCCGGAACTTCTGTATCTGGCACATACTCATGTCCCAACGATGTGGGATCGACAAAACAAGACGCTGGAACCAATGGAGTGGCAGCGCCTTCCTCAAAATGTCCTGGACCTGAAGCGAACCCTGCCCAACAAGGTCATATTGAAGTCGCATGTGGAACCGGCGAAAGAGGGTGTCCGGATGGAATTCCAAGTCACGAATGGAACCGATCAACTGCTGACCGGATTGCGAATCCAAATGTGTGTCATGCTGGCAGGTTTGAAGGGGTTCGAGCAGTTGACCAACGACAACAAAAAACTGGCATCTCCGTTCGCCGCCTGTCATGACGCCACGGGGAAACGCTGGATCATTGTGGGTTGGGAGCGATGCGGTCGTGCCTGGGGAAATCCTCCCTGTCCCTGCGTGCATTCCGATCCCGTTGTGGAGGACTGCCCGCCAGGGGAATCACGAGCCGTCCGGGGATGGATCTCATTCTATCAGGGAGATGACATCGACAGTGAATTCAAACGGCTTTCGCAGGTCGCTTTTCCCTGACGTCCAGCCTGTTTTCGAGTTTTGGGATCGAACCCGACAGCTTGCACTGTTGTCAGCATTGTAAACGGCACTTTGCAGATAATTCGGGGTTTGGTACTGCACAATGATGCCAGCGTCAGTTGCCCAAGAATTCACTTCGGTCGAATCGCACATCAACATGGCCCCGGTGCTTACAGTCACGCCTGCCTGTGAAACAAGAACGTCGCTCGAATGAATATTTTGCAAGATCCGATCGAAGCATCCACAGATGGCCAGGGAGCTGGCTTGTTACTGGATGAGTTGTTTGAGCGACAAGTCGAGTTGAGCCGAGACCAGACCGCCGTCAGTTGCGGTGGCGAGCCATTGACGTACGGCGAACTAGATGTGGCGGCCAATCAAGTTGCCAGTCTTCTGATTGAACTAGGGGTCGGTCCCGAAACGTGCGTTGCTTTCTGGTTGCCTCGATCAGTTCACGTTTCCGTCGCAATGCTGGGTATCCTGAAGTCTGGCGGCGCCTATGTGCCACTCGATGCGGAGTACCCCACAGAACGGGTCCAGTACATTCTGCAGGACTGTGGCAGCCAGCTTGTCATTACGACGAGTGAATTCCGGCAGCGACTGGCGGGATTTTCTGGGCGGATTATTTTGCTCGATGAAGAATCGCCTTCGATATCGTCGCGGCCTGGAACGAAACCCATCCGGTCCGGCATTGATCGCAGTCCAAAAAATCTGTGTTACGTCATCTATACTTCGGGATCGACCGGAAAGCCCAAAGGGGTGCAGCTTGAGCACTGTAATGTCGTTCATCTCGTTCTGACAGAAGCCGCCGAGTTTGAGATCCGTCCTGATGACAAAGTCTATCAGGGTTTTTCGGTGGCATTTGATGCGTCGGTCGAGGAGTTCTGGCTCGCCTGGTGTGCAGGAGCGACCCTTTTCTCGGCAACTCCCGCGATGGTTCATGCGGGGCCCGACTTGCCAGCTCTACTGACTGCTGCCGGGATCACGGTGCTGTCCTGCGTGCCGACACTGTTGTCGATGATGGAAGGATCGCTTCCAACCGTCCGACTGCTGATTGTCGGGGGCGAGGCCTGTTCCAGCGATCTGGTCCAGCGCTGGTGTCAACCGGGCAGGCGGATGTTCAATACCTATGGACCAACCGAAGCGACTGTCATTGCAACGTGGACCGAGTGTCATCCCACGGCTCGCGTTACCATTGGCAAGCCATTGCCGGGCTATTCCGCGTTTGTCGTCAATGAGCAAATGCAAATCGTCGGTCATGGTGAGTCTGGCGAACTGCTGCTGGGCGGGGTCGGACTGGCGCGGGGATATGTCGGTCGAGATGATCTGACACAGGACCGGTTTCTCGAATTGAAACTCCCGGATTCCGGGGCGTCTTCCGGTCGATACTATAGAACAGGTGACGTGGCTCGCTGGACGCCGGAAGGGGATCTGGAGTTCCTGGGTCGCGCGGACGGACAGGTGAAGCTGCGCGGATTTCGAGTGGAACTGTCTGAAATCGACTCAGAATTACTTCGATGTCAGGGGGTCCTATCGGCTGCGGCAGCCGTCCTGGAGGACCCACCGGGGATTCAGGAACTGGTGGGATACGTTGTTCTGCGACAGGGGCACTCGATCGATGTCGAAGCGATCCGCGCCAGCTTGCGGCAGCGACTTCCTGTCTACATGGTCCCCACGATCATCGAAGTCATTGATGCTCTGCCGACGCTTACGAGCGGCAAAGTCGATCGAAAGCGGCTTCCCGCACCACGCGGGCCCAGGCCCGTGGCAAGTACTGCGTCCGGCGAGGATTGGTCTCCGGTTGATGAAATCGAACGCGTGATTCGAGATGCCTGGCAGGATGTTTTTCCACATTCCAGCGTTCGTCGAACTGACAACTTCTTTCTGGACCTGGGCGGCCATTCTTTGCTGGCGGCGCGGATGGTTTCGATCCTGCGTACGCACGCCGACTTTCACGATGCCTCAATGCTGGATGTTTACGACCATCCGACGATTGAACAGATGGCGGCAGCCTTGCGAGTGCGTCACGGCGTTGCTGCCAACGCCACAGGCTCGACGATGGCCCCGCGCGAAATCTACCGGGCGACCTCGTGGCAGTATTTTCGGGCCGGGGCAGTGCAGCTCTTCGCAATGTATTTCGTTGTGGGATTCTTCTCGCTGCAGTGGCTGGCTCCTTACCTGACCTATACCGTGATGATGGATGACGAGTACCCGATTGCCGAGGCGGCCGCGTGTGCCCTGGCAACATTGACGGTTCTCTATCCGGTAATGATTGTCCTTTCGATCGCCGTAAAATGGCTGGTCCTGGGACGGGTCAAGCCGGGGCGTTATCCTGTCTGGGGAAGTTATTTCCTGCGCTGGTGGTTCGCAGAAGCCTTTCGCAGCATTGTCCCGACCAGTTATTTGACGGGAACCCCTTTGCTGAACTGGTATTACCGGTTGATGGGGGCTCGCATTGGTGCCAACGTCTACCTCGGCAACGACGGTGGTGCGATGTTTGACCTGTTGTCAATCGGCGATGACAGTTGCCTGGGGGCGGATACGCATTTCACCGGAGCGACAGTGACCGATGGCTGGCTGACAATCGGCCGGATCGAGATCGGGGCTCGTTGCTTTGTGGGAACCCGGTCTGTACTGGGGCCATCGACCCGTATGGAGAACGATTCGTCGCTGGAAGATCTCTCGCTGGTGCCTCGCGGTGGCGTGATCCCGGCTGGCGAAACGTGGCATGGTTCACCTGCTTGCGTGAAGACGAAAGGTGCCCTGGCCGACGTCAGCCGTGTGCCGAGACCAAGCCTGACACGGCGATTTGTGTACGGTGTGTTTTATGCTGTGGGAATCATGCTGTTTCCGCTGTTGCCAATGGCCGCGTTCTTCCCCGGGATGGTGGCCATGGCGCATCTCAACTACCACGACGACTATTACCATTACCTGATCTATTCGCCCTTCGTAGCTCTGTC
>CAIWEX010001125.1 GCA_903911795.1 uncultured Schlesneria sp. | reverse complement strand
GGAACAAGGTCCTGCGACTCGACTTTGAGGTTGGTGATCCCATCGACTTGCCCCATTGCCGCTTCGACTTCTTTCGCCTTGGCTCGCAATGTGGCCAGATCGGGTCCATAAATGCGGACGACAATGCTCGAACTCGTTCCGGTCAGGACTTCCTTGACGCGTTCTCTCAGAAACGTCAGCAGATCGCGTTTCAGTCCGGGATAACCATCGACCGCCTCTTGAATTTTCCCTACCGTTTGCTGGTAGTCGACATCGGGATCGATGCTGATCCACAGTTCCGTAAAGTTCGGTCCGTAAACTTCGTCTCCCCCTTCGGCGCGGCCGATGTGACTCCCGAAGTTGCGCACACCTGGTATGGCACGCAGTTCACGACTGGCAAGGATTGTGATTCGATCCATCGCCTCGATCGATGTCCCCGGTTTTTCCACAAAGTGCATCAGGAAGTCGGTCTCTTGGAAGTTCGGGAGAAACTCCTGCCCCAGCCCATTGAAGAGCCATGCGGTCGCCGTAAAGGCGACCACCAGAAATGCGATTGTTGACTTCGGCCGGAGCGTGAACCACGGCAGCATGCGCCGGTAAGGGGATCGCAGCCAGCGGCTCAGCGGCGGCTCATGAGCCGCTTTCTTTTCACTGGGCAGAATCATCAGCGATAATGCAGGGGTAACAACCAGAGCCACCAGCAATGAGGCCACGATTGCCAGCACATAACCAATGGCGAGCGGGCGAAAGAAGGCTCCTGGCAGACCTTCCAGAAAGAAGACCGGCAGGAAGACCAGCACAATAATGACTGTCGCATAGACAACCGCGCTGCGGACTTCGAGAGAAGCTTCCAACACCACTCGAAACGACGACTTCGGTTTCTCGGCAGTTCGGTTCAATCGCAATCGGCGGACAATGTTCTCGACGTCAATGATCGCATCGTCCACCACTTCACCGAGAGCAACGACCAGTCCCGCGATAATCATGGTGTTCACCGTCAGCCCCCACCAATAAAGAACTACGACGGTGGCCATGAGTGACAGAGGAATCGCCGTCAGGCTGATGACGGCCGTGCGCCAGTCGTAAAGGAAGAGAATCAGCACAATCACGACCAGAATGCAGCCCGTGATCAGGGCATGTGTCAGGTTATCAATCGACCTCTCGATGAATGTCGCGGGACGAAAGATCGTGGCATCCATTTCCACATCCGTCAGTCCTGGCTTCAGGACTTCCAATGCTTCTTCCACTTTGCGTGTGACTTCCAGCATATTGGCGGCCGGCTGCTTTTCGACGATGAGCAATAACCCGGGGCCATCGTTAATGATGGCATCGCCGATGGCGGGCGGCGAACCGAGCGTCACGTGAGCGACGTCGCCCAGACGCAGCACTGCACCATCGCGATAGGCCACAACGGTCTGGGACAATTCCTCGGGCCCTCGCACGGGCGACAACTGACGAACGGCGATCCGCTGATTCGGGGTGTCTACGAAACCTCCGGCATCGAGCACAACGGCATCAGCGGTCGATTTGAGCACGTTATCCAAAGTCACGTCATGTGCACGCAGTCGTTGCGGGTTGATCAACACCTGTAACTGCTTGTCACGCTGCCCCCAGATAGCGACGTTCGCCACACCGGGGATTGCCATGATGCGGGGGCGAATCGTCCAGACCGCCAGTTCGGTCAGGTCTCGCTGCGACAGCTTTTCCGACCAGATTCCGATCTTCATCATTCGACTGAGCGATGATAACGGCTGCAGGATGACTGGCGGTCGTGCCACCGACGGCAACCGTGGAGTCTCTGCTGCCAGTCGTTCCTGGACAAGTTGCCGTGCGCGGTACAGGTCGGCCCCTTGATGCAAGAGCAGCCGGATCGAGGAAAGTCCCAGAACAGACTTGGATCGGAGTGTCTCCAGTCCCGGCGTTCCAATGAGTGCGTTTTCCAGCGGAAAGCTGACGAGATTTTCGACTTCTTCCGCCGACAGTCCCGGTGCTTCTGTTTGTATTTCCACATAGGGAGGCGAGAATTCGGGAAACACATCGAGCGGAAGATGTGGAATCAGTCGAATCCCCACGACGATCAGCAAGACAGACAACGCCAGCACCGCGACGCGCATTCGCAGCGCCATTTCCACCAGCCAGCTCATGGCAATCTCTCCAATATGTCCTGCCGTGTGATGGCAATCATCCTGCTTGATGAAAATGTTTCGGAACTCGTCCTGACATGCGTTCGCGACCATGCAGTCATTTCGCGAATCCGAATTCAGTACCTGCAATCTCGGCCGCACCGGCCGTCACGACTTTCATTCCAGCGTGTGCCCCCCGCGTTACGGCAGCCCATTCGCCATCGATCCAGCCAATGTCCACACGGCGGCGCACGAATTTTCGTTCGTCCGTCTGTTCGTACACCCATTGTCCACCGTAAATGTCGTGAATGACCGCCGACCAGGGGAGTGC
>CAIWEX010001124.1 GCA_903911795.1 uncultured Schlesneria sp. | reverse complement strand
TCGGCCTCGTACGGAAAGCTTTCGACCAGCAACGTCAATGTGGGGAGTGCCGTTGCGGGGTCGTTTGTTGCGAGCAGTATCTTACCGACCAGAGCCATAATGGCTGGTTCATTGGGCCTCGCCACATTCAGAGCGTCTGCCATTTCCAATGCATGGACGTTGTCACCTTCCGCAAACAACAACCGTGCTTCTGTCAGTGACTTCGCCGGAAATTCGGAGATAGCACGCAGGGCCTCAAATTCCCGCCGAGCTTCCGCTATCTGACGCAGTTCAAGCAGGTATTCGACGAGTTGTGTGCGGTAGGCTGTTGCTGGGGCAGGAAGACGTTCGATGGCCTGCCGGAGCGGCTCGAGCACCAGTTGCAGCTTCCCCCTGTTTTCGTAAACAAACGCAGTTATGAGACACGGGATTCCGGCACCGGGATCGAGTTGCTGCCACTCTCGACAACAGGCCAACACCAATTCATCGTTTCCCAGTTCATATTCCACCGAGACCATCAACTTCAGTATCCGCTGGCGCTGATCGGACCGCGCATACGCAGCTTTAGCGATCGGCTCGGCTAATCCGAGTCGGCGGATTCCCAGCAGCGTCTCGGCAGCCAGCAGCAGGTCGTCGGTGTCGACGGCGTCAAGCTGCAGTTCCGCCGGGGCTGTCGGCAACTGACCTTCCGTCACGGACAAGACGTCGATGACATACCTCAACAGCATCGCACCAGAGGTCCGGCCGCTTGCACCTGACTTTTCCATCTGCTGTGACGCGTGTTTGACGAGTGCCATTCTTGTCGAGCCGTTGCGCTCCATCGACAATTGATGCAAATCATCGCGTGCTCGCAAGAACGCAGCCGACTGCTGGCGCTGGATCATCCCGATTGATCCCCACGTCAACAAACCGAGCACAAACGCGACCAGCAGAATCCGGCGCAGCCAACGAAACCTGCGCTCATCAGGTTTCGGTCGCAGACTGGGAATTGCGGGCAAGGAATCCATCATTCGGTGGCAAAGCGTCCTTCGACGATCTCATGAATCTTATCGGGAGCCAGTTCGCGAAAGACCTCTGTTTGTCCGGCAGGCCATCGTACGGTGATTGTGACTGGCTGTTCGTCATCGACTGGCAACACGATGCGTGGATCTTTTGACGACAAATAGCTACCCCCGCCATGAACCCAGCGTGTCAGTTCTCGACCGGCAAAGCGATGTGTGACGCGAGCGCCTATCGCATCCGCGTTCGACTTTTGCCCCTTGAGTTGCAGGCTGATCCAGTGCTGAGGCGGCTGGCGGTTAAACAAGACTGCCACACGCTCCTGCTGGTGAACAACGACCAGATCCAGGGCGCCATCGTTATTGAGGTCACCGATGGCAGCACCGCGGCCCGCATGGCTGGCACGGAAGTAGGGTCCGCCGTTGGGTGAAGCATCGACAAACCGTCGACCTTCCAGGTTACGAAACAACCGGGGCGGCTGGTTGTAATGGCTCCCCGTGTGCTCATACATCACATGGCCATTGATGACAAACAGATCCTGCCAGCCATCACTGTCGAAATCAGCGAACGCCGTCCCGAAGCCGACCCATGATGAAGTTGATCCGCTGAGTCCGGTGGCGGACGTTGTGTTGACGAACGCACGACCGTCAATCATTTTCAGCAGTGAACAATCCTGGTTGACATAGTTGGTGTAGAAGAGGTCGGGACGCCCATCGCCATTGTAGTCACCGAGATCGACCCCCATCGAACCTTCGCGATCACCGGAAGGTGAAAAGGCAGCCCCGGCGGGAATCGCTTCGGAACTGAATTTGGAGTTAGGGCCTCCGTAGAGAAGAACGTTTTCTTCCATGTCATTAGTGACATAGAAGTCGATCCAGCCATCCTCGTCCAGGTCTGCTGCAATAATTCCCATGCCACGTCCGGGAATATCGACGCCAGCCTGATGTGAGATGTCTTCAAATGTCCCGTCACCCCGATTTCGCCAGAGTTGATCGACCTCACCTTCAAATTCGGTCGGCGCACAGACGTCGCGCAGGTTCCAGTCGTTGATGCAGAGATGCACGGGATCGAGTCGAAACTTGGCGTAAGTGACGACATACAGATCAAGCCAGCCATCGTTGTCGATGTCCGCCCAGCATCCAGTCATATTCCAGTTCGGGCAGTTTAATTTCGACGACGCGGTCTGGTCGCTGAAAGTTCCGTCTCTTTCATTGCGATAGAGCCGGCAACCGTGGTAACCCGCGATGAACAAATCGGGATAGCCATCGCGATTGTAGTCTGCAACGGTGCATCCGTGGGAATAAAGACCGTCGTCTGTTAAGCCCGCAGTGCGCGTCACATCGATGAATACACCATTCCCTTGATTCCGAAACAGTGCTCCTGCACGGCCCGAGGCTTGTACAGGAGGTTTGCTGAAGGTGCCGCCCCCCGTGACGTAAATGTCGAGCCACCCGTCGTGATCGTAATCCAATAAAGCAGCACCGCCACCCATGACTTCCAGAATCGCATAGGCTCCGGCACTCGAACCATCGACATATGCAAACGGGAGCGGGCGAGATTCCCCCCCCCCCGTCGAACCAGTCATTCGAAAGGACTGGTATGCGGGGAGACGGAGCGGGATTGGG
>CAIWEX010001123.1 GCA_903911795.1 uncultured Schlesneria sp. | reverse complement strand
TATAGCGAAGACCATAATTCCTGCTGGCATAGCCGTATTCGAGAGCTTTCAGCAGGATCGCAAAATGGTTCGTTCCCCACTTTGTTCGCCATCTGCTGAGCACCGACATAGAAAATTTCATCTCCACTTTCGTGTAGCAGCTAGGGTACTGGACCACGCCTAAGAGTGATGGGTAAGGGAGATGCTGAGCTTCTGCAATCTCCTGGCTAGTCGGTTCCACTAGCATCCATTCCACGAACTTTTCACGCCGGCGGGCAATCTCGGCTGCCTCGCGCCAGAGTTTCGAGACCTTGGCCAGCTCACGGTCAGCCAATGCCCGCTGAACACATTCTTCGGCCAGCTTCCAGTCATTCGCTTCCTTGGCATATTGCAATGTGAAGATGTTCAATTCAGGTTTGGTTGCGAGATCCTGATCGTCAATCGCCAGACGGAATACTGCCGCGGCCAAACTGGATTCGTTCAGACCAAGGCAGCGCCGTGCGACAGCTATCAGTTCGATGCGGCGGCCTTCTTCCTGGAGTGAATGTGCCGCTTCCAGCACGAGCGAACCCCACGGTTCACACGGCTGATTTATCGGCGTCTTGAAGTGCTTGACGAAGGCTTCATGTGTTTCGGCTTCGAGAGCCAATGGATAACCCGCATCAATGGCATCGGCAAATTCTTGCTCAAGCAATTCTGTCGCCTGCGCGATCGCCCTTTCATGTCCGATCAGCATCAACCAGTTGATTCGATCATGGCGACCAAATTCGGGGAAGTCATGATGTCTGCCAATCGCGGCTACTGTATCAGCCAGTTTTCGTGCAGCCTTTGCATCCAATCGCTCAGTTCGCTTCAAGCTGACCTTCACGGCGTCAATCAGGTATGTCGCGGATTCGAGCGTTCGACATTCACGAGCGAATTGCAGAGTCGAGGCGAGGTTGTTTTCAACGTCCGCAATCGAGCGATCGCGCGAAGATCCGTTGTCAGTCAACCAGACCGCCAGATGGTTATTGATGCCAGACAACTGCTTCAGGAATGGGCTGGCATGATTGCTGATGCTGATCGTCCGAGCGACACCTCCTTCATAGACCAGCCGGGCAAACTGCTCCACAAATGATGCCAACGGGGAGTCTGGATGCTGTTTCGTCAGATTGGTGACCAGAGGCTTATTCGGTGCGACGGACGCCATCAGGACCGCGAATCCAATCCGATGATCACCGCGAGCCGTGTAACGCTGATCAATAAACGTAGCCAGCTCTTCCCCGCGTCCTTCAGCGAAGTATGTTCCGAGCAACTTCAAGGCATTGTCGTCTGACAACGCTGCGAAGTCCGGAGCGTTGGTTTGCAGGTTCACAGGGACCGTGACCTGTACTCCGCTCGACGAACGATATGGGAGTGGTAGCACGACCAGGTTGGTTGTGTCTGGTACCAGAACTGGAGCTTCAACCGGTTTTCGAAGATATTGTCGCTCGGAAATCAGTTGATTATCCATGTCGTACAGCCGAACCACTCCGTCCATACTGATTGTCAACTTTCGCAATACCTTTTTCGAAGCGAGATCCACGACTCGCGATTCGTTCAATTCGCCCGATTCCGCAAAGACCAGTTCGATGGCGAGGCGTCGCACAGTCGCTTTGTCTGCGGGTTTGTCGGTCTTTACAGACGGAACGCCATCGTCTTGTGGCAAGCTATCGACTTGTCTTGGAGAGATCCGAATTGTTCGTGGTCCAATCACCTTCAAGTCCGCCCCGACCGATAAGTCATTGGCTGCGGGAACGTACCAGGGAATCAACGATTGAATGGCCGGCTGATGGAATCGGCTGATCTTCCGCTGAGCCCCCAGCGCGATTTCCGGGTAAAGATGCCACATCGTTGTCCCGTCATGAATCGTCGTTTCTTTCAACCCTTCACTGACCTCGCGATGAAGCACAAAGCGACCCGCGCCATCGGCCACGAGTGTTTTTCCCAGGTCCTTTTCTTTTTTGGAGACAAACTGAATGCTTTGCCAGCCGATCGAGCGTGCCGTATCGATCAGTTTGCGAGCTTCAACATCAACTTCACCGTTCTCAGCTTTTTGGGGCAAGACGCTGGCGACAATTGCCAGACGATCTGCGGACCAAGATTGCAATCCAAGGGCGTAACCCGGCAGTGATCGAGCACGCTGAAGATTGTGAATCACGGGAAAATACTGAGCGTCGTCGTCCATGTAATAAACCGAGGGGCGTTCACCAGTCTGTGCCCGTATTTTCCACTCGCCATCGTCCCAGCGCAACGAGGGGGCTGCCCAGCCAAGATTGCGGCCCCAATTGGAGACCAATCCAGAAGCTGCCGTGTAATCGTCAAAGTCCTGGCTGCGATCGAAATGTGTGAAACGCATGCCCTGAGGTATTCGTGCTAAAGTCATTGTCCCACTGCGGAAGTCTGCGCCGATTGAGTGCAGATGTCTTTCCGACTCCAGGCCAAAACTCATCACTCCATCGACATTCGCACCTAAAACGTCCCCGAAGTAGGCTCCAAAATCTGAACCTGCTCGGGGTCCTCTCACGACGGATCCCGAATGTAATAGATAGCTGGAATCAGAAGTCGTGGCACCAGTCACGAGGTCACGTACGAACAGGCCATCTAATGTGTTCGCGTCCACCAGCGCGCCCGCGTCGAGCAGTATTCTTTTTATTTCTTCCCAGTCAGACTTTCCGTCGCTGTTGAAGTCGATCGGACCGGTTACCTCCCAACCCTGCTGACGTGCGCGGCTGGTGATCTTCAGCCCTTCGTCACCGATCATGTAGTGCAGGTTGTGCTGGGAAAGGACCAGATTGAGCGCACTCTTGACCGAGATGTTGTCGGCATCAATCGTTACCAGACTGTTCGAATGAACAGCTTCATCTTCAAGGACCTGAGCATCCAGTACAATGTTGACGTCTGTGATCGCCTGAATCTTTCTGATGACTTCGGCGAGTGGCACCTGTTCTTCGTGCAGCGAGATTCGCTTGATCAGGCTCTGCTCGATCCGAATTTCTTCCGTACTTTGCTTGCGATCGCCTGGGCGGTACTTGCGATCACGTCGCCGCTTGATTTCACTCCAGCTCTGACCGAAGACGAGTGGGTTATCGTCCATGACGTTGACGACAATACTCTGCTCAACGTCGCCCAGTTGCTTCAACAAGGAATCTTCCTTTTCGAGCTTCAGTCTTTCGTTAATTTCAAGCCGTCTGGTGATTCGCGACTTGTAAAACCGCGCGGCAGCGACGGGATCACTGAAATCTACGGATGATTTGTCAATCAGATCACGTTCTGAGCCTTGCAGGTAATTCCTTCTTAT
>CAIWEX010001122.1 GCA_903911795.1 uncultured Schlesneria sp. | reverse complement strand
CAGAGCGTCTTCCATACGAGCCTTGGTCTGCTTCATTTCGGCTTCAGTGGCAGCACCGACCGAGATGATTGCGACCCCGCCGGTCAACTTGGCGAGACGTTCCTGGAACTTCTCACGGTCGTACTGGCTTTCGGTCTGCTCGATCTGGCGACGAACCTGATCGACGCGAGCCTTGATTTCCTTGGTATCGCCAGCACCTTCGATAATGGTGCAAGCGTCCTTGGTGACTTCAATCTTCTTGGCACGGCCGAGCTGATTTAGTTCGACTGTGTCGAGCTTAATTCCGAGGTCTTCGGAGATCAGCATACCGCCAGTCAAGGTGGCCATATCGCCCAGCATCGCCTTGCGACGATCGCCGAAGCCAGGAGCCTTGACGGCACAGACCTGCAGAACGCCACGCAGCTTGTTCACGACGAGAGCGGTGAGTGCTTCGCCATCGACATCTTCAGCCACGATCAACAGTGGCTTGCTACGCTGAGCAACCTTTTCCAAGACTGGAACCAGGTCACGCAGGCTCGAAATCTTCTTTTCGAACATGAGGATGTAGGCGTCGTCGAGGATCACCTTCATCTCTTCGGGATTGGTCACGAAGTAGGGGGAAATGTAGCCCTTATCGAACTGCATCCCTTCTGCGAGCTGCAGAGTGGTGTTGTTTCCCTTGCCTTCTTCAACGGTGATCACGCCGTCACGGCCAACTTTTTCCATGGCGTCAGCGATCAGGTCGCCAACTCCACGGTCACTGTTTGCCGAGATCGAACCGACCTGAGCGATTTCTTCCTTCGACGAGACGGGCTTGGCCATCTTTTCGATGAATTCGATCGCGGCATCAACCGCCTTGTCGATCCCCTTGCGGACGACAGTCGGGTTGGCACCGAGGGTCAGGCTGCGGAGCCCTTCCTGGTAGATTGCTCGCGCCAGCACGGTTGCGGTGGTTGTTCCATCGCCAGCGGTGTCGCTGGTCTTGGAAGCAACTTCGTTGACCAGCTTAGCACCCATGTGCTCGTACGGGTCTTCGAGTTCGACTTCCTTGGAGACGGTCACACCGTCCTTGGTGACGACGGGATTGCCGAACGACTTGTCGATGATCACGTTTCGACCGGTCGGCCCCATCGTCACAGCAACGGCCTGCGCCAGCGTCTCCACGCCCTTCTGCAGCTTGAGGCGGGCTCGGTCATCGAACAACAGTTGTTTAGCCACGACAGGGCTCCTGTGGAAAATAATAGGTAGTGGATGGTGGGTAGTGGATCGGAATCAACTCTGAATCGGTCTGGACTTGTGGTCTTCCGCGCCACTATCCACTTTCAATCAGCGACGGTCTCCAGACCCCGCCGAAGCCGCCGACCAACGGCCAGCCTTGGCTGGCCCAATCAGGCATCGCAATGCCAGCGGTTTGCTGGCACTGCGACACTTCGTATTAGGCAACGACCTTGGCGAGAATATCTGATTCACGCAGGATCTTGACTTCCTTCTTGTCGACTTCGATTTCTGTCCCGCCGTACTTGGCAAACAGGACTTCATCGCCAACCTTGACGGCGATCGGGCAGCGTTCACCACTGTCCAGCAGACGGCCTGGGCCAACGGCAACCACTTTGCCACGCTGTGGCTTTTCCTTGGCAGCATCCGGCAGCACGATGCCGCCAGCGGTCTTCTCTTCGGCTGTCAACGGTTCGACAACGACTCGGTCATCGAGAGGCTTGAGGTTCATGCAGACACTCCTTGGTTAATTAGCTTTGTCAGATGTCAGCAGTGGGCCGGCCTAGCCAGACCCACTACCGGAATTTTCTTAGCAGTGCATACGCACACGGAAACTGCAGCAGTGCGATTCAGGCCTGGCTTAGAAGCCACCCATGCCGCCCATACCACCCATCCCCATGCCGCCCATTCCTCCCATGCCACCCATCCCGCCCATGCCTCCGCCGTCGTGATGGTCGTCGTGGTGGTGATCGTCTTCTTTCGGCTTTGGAGCTTCGACAACGATGCTGTCAGTGGTCAGCAGCAGACAGGCAACGCTCACGGCGTTCTGCAATGCGGAGCGAACCACCTTGGCTGGGTCGACAACACCAAATTCGAACATATCGCCGTAGCGTTCGTTCAATGCGTCGTAGCCGTGGGACTTGTCCTTCGACTTGCGAACGTTGTTCGCAACAACAGCACCGTCCAACCCGGCGTTTTCGGCGATCGTGCGGATTGGCATTTCGAGCACGCTCTTAATCAGCGCCACACCGTACTGTTCATCGCCGGTCAGCTTGAGCTTGTCGAGAGCGCCGGAGCATCGCAGCAAGGCGACGCCACCGCCGGGAACAACACCTTCTTCGATTGCAGCTCGCGTTGCGGCGAGGGCGTCGTCGAGCAGGTCCTTGCGTTCCTTCATTTCGGTTTCGGTGTGTGCACCGACGCTGATCTGAGCAACACCACCGGCGAGCTTCGCGAGCCGTTCCTGGAGCTTTTCGCGATCGTATTCGCTGTCTGTCTTGGTGATCTCATGGCGAATCAAGGCGGCGCGGCCTTCGATTTCAGCCTTTTTGCCAGCACCCTGAACGACTGTTGTGTTCTCGGCGTCGACGCGAATCTTCTTCGCGACACCCAGATCACTCAGTTCAACAGCTTCCAGCTTCAGACCCAGATCCTTGAAGATGGCCTTGCCACCGGTCAGAACAGCGAGGTCTTCCAGCATCGCCTTGCGACGATCGCCGTAGCCAGGAGCCTTGACGGCGCAAATCTTCAGGATGCCACGCAGCTTGTTCACCACGAGGGTCGCCAGCGCTTCGCCTTCGATGTCTTCGGCGATGATCAGCAACTGCAGACCAGCCTTGGAAATCTTTTCCAGCAGCGGAACGAGCGACTTGGCACTGCTGATCTTTTCTTCGCAGAGCAGAATCCGGCAGTTGTCCATCTCAACAACCTGGTTGTCTGCGTCGGTAACGAAGTGCGGCGACAGATAACCCCGTTCGAACTGCATCCCTTCGACGAGTTCAACTTCGGTGTTGATCTGGCGACCTTCTTCGACGGTGATCACACCATCTTTGCCAACTTTCAACAGGGCATCTGCCAGGATCTGGCCGATTTCCTTGTCGTTGTTACCGGCAATGGCAGCAACCGTTTCGATAGCCTTGCGATCGTCAGCCTTAACGGGCTTGGCGAACTTCTTCAGCTCTTCAACAACGGCGTCAACAGCCTTCTGGGCACCGCGGCTGATAGCCATTGGATCGTAGCCGCTGGCGATATAGCGGAGACCGTTGCGGAAAATCGCTTCGGCCAGCACGGTTGCGGTGGTCGTTCCGTCCCCGGCTACGTCACTCGTTTTGGAAGCAGCTTCCTTGACGAGTTGCACGCCCATGTTTTCGAATTTGTCCTCCAGATCGATGTCCTGAGCGACGGTCACGCCGTCCTTAGTCACCTTGGGAGAACCCCACCCCTTGTCAAGCACCGCGTTCCGGCCACGTGGGCCCAGGGTACTCTTGACTGCACGGGACAACTTCGACACGCCTTCGAGCAGGCTCTTGCGTGCCTCTTCGTCATAACTAATCAACTTGGCCACAGCGACTCCTCAACCAGCAAAACAGGCTTGGTAGGACAACAGTGTTCGCTTTGCAGAGCGGAAACTCGTTGCAAACCTCAGTGCTCGCAACAATCAGCCACCACGACAGACTACAACGTCTGCCACCCCGGCGGATTCCGCCACGGTCCCAGTACTTAAGCAACCGACGTGCCGACGAATGTGGGTTGTTGTAAGTCTTTGTGCTGTAAGGGTGATTCAGGAATGGCGTGTGGCGAAAAGCTGGGTTCGCCGCCAAAATGACAGGGAGCACCTGCTTCCCGTTGGGCTTTTGTCAGGCAGAAGAGAAGGGCGGTTGGACTGGGGGTTTCGGATGGCGCCTCGGTGTTTCTCGTAGCACTTCAACCCGGGCCCTCGGCCGCTTATCATCTCTAAATTGAAGGCCTGACCGCAAACGAGCCGGAGTGAGGTCGGACGTCGCAAGTCCGCAGGCTACTTGCGAGATCCCGTCACCTTGGTACTACCCGTGGAACGCCCTGCGCTGTCGCGAAAACTGGTTTGAGACCCCGATTGGGTCGCGGTACCTGACGTGCGCCCTGCGCCATCCCGGAATGTTGTCTGTCCGCCACTGGTCGTTGAAGTCCCCACCTGTCGGCCTGAACTATCGCGGAATGTCGTGGAAGTGCCGGATTTCGTCGCGGTTCCGGTGACTCGACCAGCACTATCACGAAATGTCGTCGAATTTCCCGAGGTTGTTGAGGTCCCCGTCATTCGGCCACTGCCATCGCGAAACGTCGTCGTATTTCCAGACGTTGAAACTGACCCGGTGCTTCCGCCAGAGCTGTCGGTCAGTGAGCCACGATCGCCGCTTTTCCCGGAAATCCCCAGCTGCTTCGTCGGGTTGTCGCTGCCAGGTGGCCGGGGTTTGGCCTTGGTCTCAGCCATCAATGCGGCTGAATTCGCGATGACAGCGACAATGAACACGGCCGTGACCATTCGTCCACGCATCATGTGCCCCTTGCTCATGCAGCCCGTGAAGACGGGTTCGTGCACCTAACTTGCGCTGCGGAATCGCCAGCTTCCGACGGCGAAGAACGCCACAGCGAATGTGATAAGCATTGCGCAGCAGGTCGCGACAGTCAAGGCGTCAACCGTCGACTGCATCAAAACGGCATCAAATGCCTTCAACGCCCACCCATGAGGAATAAACAGACTTGCCCGTTTCATCGTCTGCGGAAACATGTCTCGCGGAAAGAAGCACCCGCTCATGCTGCTGAGCAACAGAATCAGGGTCGTTCCGTAGGACGAAACCTGTTGATCCGTATGCACCGCTGTCGCCAGCAAAAGCCCGAGCGATGTGGCGGCCAGTGACGTACACAAAATTACCGGAATCAGATAAATCGGTTCGGGTCCCCAGGACATGCCAAACAGTAGTCGACCGCACAAAAACAATAACGAACACTGAATGACAGAGGTCACGTAGAACGGGATTGTTTTCCCCGCCAGCACGGATGTTCGACTGATCGGCGCCAGTAACAACCTTCTGAGAGTCCCGTTTTCCCGTTCGGCGATAAATGAACGGGCCATCACACTGATCACAAAGAAGGCAAACATCACCGTAAACCCAGGGACAATCCACGAGTAGACGGCTGCTGCCTTCGGAATATTCTTTTCGACCGACGAGACCATCAACGGGGCATCCGCTGCTGAATCTTCGTTTTCCGTTTTCCGAATCCAGGTCCGCGTGACGGCATTCTTCTCGGCCGCTACGGGAGCAATCACCTTGATGACCTGCGTAAAGATCACACCTTCCAGCAGCCGCCCAATTCCGATTGCAGCCGGTCGAGTTTCCAATCGCAGATCGAGTGCCTCTGGGCCGCCGGCGAGCGGTCCGGAATCCGAATTGAAGATTTCAGAGATTCGCAGTTCATCCGCCCGGCTTTCGAATTCCGCCCCGATGGTTAACCACATCGATGCGTCGCCGCGCGACAAAGTTTCATCTGCTTCTTCAGCCGACTCGACGACGCGAACCAGAAATTCCTTCTGCCGCTGCAGCGCAGCAATCAGTTTCGCAGATAATTCGCTGGCGCTGCGATCAACAACCAGAATCCGAAACCGCTGCGCATCGTCATCCTTGGTAAGGAACTGGCCAGTCGACATTCCCACGATCGAAATGAACAACAGTGGCAAGACAAGCAGCAAGACGACAGCTCGCTTATCTTTCAACAGCAGCATCAGATCTTTACGTGTAATCTGCCAGGCAGACATATGCAGTTCGCTTTTTGATTTTGGGATTCTACGTTTGTCGGAATTCTCGTACGGCAGGTTTTCATCCTGTGATGCGGTGTCAGTCAGGCCCCGCCCAGCAGCGCGTCGCGGATAGTAGTCAGGTTGGCCACCAGCCGCCGGGCGCTAGCCCACGGTTAGAACCGGACGCCAGCGCATTCCGGCGAACCCGAAACTCGTGGTCACGGAACTAGTCACGCAGCCCGTACCCCGTCAATTGCAGGAACAGTCGTTCCAGGTTGGTTTGTTGAGTCTCAATGCGTAAAACGTTGACTCGCGCGGCCATCAGGTGATGCAGGATCGATCTCAATCGCTCGCCAAGATCGCCACAGGTGCCGGAAAGGACGATGACATTGTTCCCATCGCCCCCCATTTCAATTCTCGCCAACCCCGCCAACCGACCGCGAACATCCCCTTCGCCATCGACATAGATCAGCAGGTCACTGGCGAGCCCCTCTAGCAGCTTGGGAATGGCATCGCAGGCCAGGACTTTGCCATGATCGACAATCGCAACCCGTTCACAGATCGTCTGGACTTCTTCCATGTAATGACTGGCGTAGATGATCCCAACCCCGGACCGCGCCTGATCTCGCACGCAATCTAGCAGATGCGAACGCGATTGAGGGTCGACTCCGACAGTTGGTTCATCGAGGATCAGGATCGATGGTTCATGCATCAGGGCGATGCCGAAATTCAGGCGGCGTTTCATTCCTCCCGAATAGTTGCCAGAAGCCCGAAAGGCACTGTCTGTCAGGCCGATTCGTTCGAGAATGTCGTCGGCCCGGCGCTTCAGTTCCGAGCCTCTCAATCCGTAGAGTCGTCCGAAGAACTGCAGATTTTCAAAGGCATTCAGGTCGGGATAAATCGCCAGATCCTGTGGGACCACCCCCAGCTTTCGCTTGGTTTCGGCATCACGCCCGTCGTAGGGACGACCATCGATCAGGATTTCGCCAGCATCGGGTTTCAGCAGCCCCGAGATCATCATCATCGAAGTGCTTTTACCAGCACCGTTAGGGCCGAGCAGTCCCAGAACCTCGCCCGGTTGCAGCGTCAGGCTGACATCAACAACGGCATGATGCTTGCCGAACTTTTTAGACAGCTGCCGAACGTCCAGCAACGCGGCGCGACTGACGACAGTGGGTGCTCGAGTCGTTTCCATGCGTGTTCGGCGAGTTCGTACCAGCATCACCAGCCCAGTATGTACGTGTGCATCAGCAGACCCGTCAAGGCGGAAGTCACCCCGACTCGAAAATTGTCATGTGATCGAATCGGCAGAGATTCCACGAAAGCTCCCGCCAGCGCGGCAACCGACGCAATACTCAACGCGACCCCGTATGACACCACGGGTTTTGCATCGATCCAGTAGTTGAACGATGCCACCAGCGTTCCCATCGTGACAAAGCAAAATAACCCTGCCCATGTCTTACGTCGGTTCCACGGGAGTCGATACCCACCAATCATCTTTCCCCCCAGTGCGGCGGAACCGTCTCCAAACGCCAATATTCCCAGCGTCATCAGTCCGATTTCACTGCGTCCGGGAAGGAGCAGAAGGAGTGCGACCACCGGGATGGTGTATCCCATGACTGAGTGATGCCACTGACTTTCGTTCGGTCGGGCGAAATCACTTTCGCGTCGGATTGCAAAGGCCACGATCGCAATCGACATTGCAACCACAAACCCGATCAGGAGAGGCCCCCAGGGGTCCTGATGTGGAATGACGAGTAGCCAAGCAGGCATCAGTCCTGGCAACATATGCAGCAGCCGTCGTCGACACTCGCAGGGCCCCAACTTGTTGACAATGTGGCGGACGCCCCAGATCCGGTGCGAAACCGGTGGTAAGGTTTCCGTCGAAGCACGGCCCAGAGAGTGATTCTGCAGATCATTAATCGAAGCACGGCTCATGTGCAGGCATCCAGTTCGACAGGCTACGACTTTGTTGAGTCCGATTCTGTGCCGGATTGTCCCCAGACAGCTCACGTCAACGGACCGTGTGCAACGACGATCCTCCCTGGTCATCGATTAAGGAGATATTAGAATTCGGTGAATCTCCCTGAGATGATCGGCGGAATCTTCCGACAACCTGACCTGTGAAATGGCGGGCGCATCAGTCTCACCGAGTGATCCAACAGCCACGTTCGTTAGAGTTGATCTGACCAGTACAGATTACCTGCGAGTTCTTACAGGCTCCAGTAAAATCTCAGCCGACCGCAGGGCAATCGGCTTTTTTAAAGTAGGTTGGGGCCAATGTTTCCCACGTCTTTGTGCCTCGGAGTCGACTCCGAGGAGTAGGAAGTCTTCAGGGCTGCGCCGAGGTTTTGGTGGCGAGGCAATGGCTCTGTAGAAGCCAAATCGCACCGATTGAGTCGCGGACTGCGGGTTTTCGATTCGGAAAGTGAACAGGGCAGGTGGGGTGCCACGATCTTGGAGTCTTCGACAAGGTCGTGCTTAATATCGTTTCGAGCTCATTTCTCGACCGAACTCTTCGAAGTACCCATGAATTTTCGAATTTTCTCAAGATGCATCGAAGACACGGCCTTGTCGAAGACTCCAAGACCGTGGCACCCATATCTTCAGTTGGAAATCTCAGTTTCCACGCAGATCCTTCCGCGCAGCTTTCGGGACGCCGAACACGCTTCCCACCTGTTGTGGTGGACATCACGAAAGTAGGGTGGGCCAACTCGCTTCGAGCGCAGGCCCACGAAAAGCGAATGTCGAGAAATGATGGTGGGTCGGCGCGGCAATGCGCCGCCCCCCGCATCGACTCGGTCAAACCCTGCTCAGCGAGTCGATGCAGGACTGGGTAGAGCATTGCCTCTGTCATTTTACACGTTGTCAGAAGCGAACGCGGAGCATTCGGCGTTTCGAGCCCAAGTCCGTTTGAGGTTGAATCCTGCTCCGTTACTCATCGTATTCTTCGTCATACATTTCGTCGTCGTCTTCCAATTCGTCCTCGAACAGGTCGTTCGGGTCATTTACATGCAAGACGTAATGGAAGTTGCCAGCACCGCAGGTTCGATTGAGTGTATCCATCACGGCCTGGCATCGCGCAGGGCTGTCATGGGGACCCGAGATAAATCGGGGTTTCCCTTCAGCGCCGAATTCGAACTCGTCTTCACATTTTGAAGCGTCGATATCGCCGAACAACTTGATTGCCGCCGCACAATCGCGATGCGGAGTCAGTCCCAGGTTCAGGGCATAGCCGATCGAGCCTTCGACCAGCTTTCGCACGTATTCCGGCGATACCTTAAGCCATCGAGTCCCATTGTCGGCCATATATGACAGCCGGGTCGAGACGTCGATTTCCGGGCCAATATGCGCGATGGCGTCCTTGACTCCCAGGCAATAGACATCGAGCAGAAACATACTCATTGCGGCCATTCCACCGGGGCCTCGTCGGACAAGAACCGCGTACCCCATTCCCTGGTCCCAGAGAGAATCGGAGATTCGAGACTCTGTGATCTGCCAGCGACTTCCTGCCAGCATTCGCTCAGTAACGCCAGTCGACTTCAATCGGGCAACGGCCTTCGATTGTTCTTTGCGTTTCGTTCGCTTTGCTTCCAGTTTCTTCTGCCGCCGCTGATCGTTGCGAGCCATCTTTCCACCTCCCTGTGATGAATCAATATCAACCGCTACTGTTGGACTCTTCCGCGACCGTTAATCCGCCGTCCAGATTTGGTGATTCACAGGCTGATCTGTGATTTGGCCACATCCAACGGATCCTTCCAAAAAGTGTAATCGCTGGCGGGCTCCCGAAGCAATTCTTACGCAGTGGGTGGTCGAGAACGATGTGGCTAATGAATCCGTGATTGCCAGATCCGGCCACAAGAGTAAACAACTCCCGACCAGCCGCCGAGCATCGATCCGTGATGGATCCGGTAGTCGCGTTGGGGTTGGCTCAACTGGCCGTGACGAAGCACTTGGGGGGCCTACGCGAAGTTGGGATCGTCTCGGTTCAGCCGGATTAGCCAGCGATGCCACCTTTCGTTGAATGCGTCGGCGCAAAAAGTCCACGATTGTGTCGGTCGTTTGAACATTTGGTCGCAACTGGTCGACTGGTTCAAGGAGCGGGCCGAGCGGAAGGCTGCGGAAGTCGCCGTGGATCTCCTCGTAACTCCTTAAACAGTCACGTTGTTGCTTGTAACGTAACTCTTTTTGCGCACAGCGTTAAATGTAACCGGAAAAGCAGAGGTGTCCCGCTCGAACCAATTTCGCAGACTACCGGGAATGGTCACTGTTTCGGCAACTCAGGTGTCGTACGGCCTTTTCACGAGTCATCCAGCGACGAACTGCACTCGAACGGTTCTCCGTGTCAAACTTCATCTTCGCGCCGTTTCGTCAGCGTGTTAAGTTCCCGGTCTTTGCAGGTTCATCGAATCGCCTCGGGATTGTTTTTGGGGGCGGCGGATTCGATGACGGGTGTCCCCGACCATGGAAGGTCCCACGATGCCGTATGTTGTTTTTCGTTCCGCAGTGCTGCTGGCATTGCTGGTTTTTATGCTTCCTGGATGCAGTTATTTTCAATCCGCAGAAACCGACGCCGAAGATGAAACGGCAGAATTCGACGGGGACGAATCGCCCGATGGCAAAGACGACAGCGAAAAAATCGCTGATGATTCCAAGCCGATGGAAGGCGAATTAGAGCTGAAATTGAAGGTGGGCGACCGCTTTCCGCTTGTCAAAAAGATCGACCAGCGATTACAGCAGGGAGACGGGCAGGGGGGGATGCTCACCAACCGTTCCATGTTGGAAATGTTGCTGTCATTGGTTGTTGAAGAAGTCCGCGACGGTAACAAGCGACTTTCGGTTCGATATCACAAGGTCAAATATGGCCACAACATTGCTGGCCGCGTCATCGAATACAATTCCGAAAGCCGCAATCCTGTTCCAACCGAAGCACTTGTCTACGCAGGGCTTAAGGACAATGGATTCTCGTTCTGGATTGGGCCGGACAACCGTGTGACCGAGTTGATTGGATTCCAGGAGTTCCTGCAACGCTGTCTGCGCGATGTTCCTCCCGCCTATCGTGACCAGGTCATGCGGCAGCTTGAGGGGACTCAGAGCGAAGATGGATTGGCGAATTTCGTTGATGACGGAATCGGCCTGCTACCCTACAGCGATAATCCGCGTCATCCCGCCGTGGCTGTGAAACAAGGTTCGGTCTGGGAATTGAAAAATCGTCGTTCCGAAGGTCCGATTCCGATGAGCGTGTCGACACGCTGCGTCTTGAAGAATCTGACGGATAAATCTGCAGAAATCAGCCTGATCGGCAAGATCGCCGGGTCAACGACCCCGGTCACATATAATGACGGGGTGCGCAATATGCAGATCACGTTGAAGGACGGACATTGCGCAGGTCAATGTACAATTGACCGTCGAACGGGCCTGCCAACGCATTCGGAAGTCAGCCGATACCTGGAAATGACAGTCAAGCTGCCAAGCGGCGCCGAGATTCCGCAGCGCAAGGAAGTTCTGACGTCAATTACTTCGTTCCTCGACCAGGGAGGAATCAAGGAATCGACAGTAGGAATCGGCGGCGATGCCAAGTCGGGCCATGTCGCACAAGCGTCAGGGAGCGACGATTCGCGTCGAGTCACGAAGGCCAGCGGACGCAGCAGTCAGCGATCGAGTCGGCGAAGTGAAGAATAACCGTAGCGGCTTCAGCGCTGATCACTGCCGCCATCGAGTGTTACTTCACGGGGAAAAATACGTCGACGAACTTCGCCGTTTCCGCGTCCCATTCTGCCCCCCTTCGAGCTTGTCTCGATGGAAGCGGGCTTATGCACTACGCCGCCTTCCGGACCGATCGCGTCGTGAAAACAGTACTCCTCCGGGCTTGACCGTGTGGTAGCAACGACTTCCCGCTACTTTGCCGCGATAAACGGCGGGCTTCCAATCAACACGTTAGCACTTTGAATCGCCAGTGACTGCGAGTCAAGTTGACCGTCTCGTTCGGTGATTGTTGGATAACGCAATCAGCTATTGAAACGTTGGGAATTCAGGAGGCTCATCCGATGCTTTCTGTCCAAACGGAAAGAACGCGACATTGTTCGACATTTCAAGCGGACGTGCCTGATTCAGTTTATCGTACGCAGTGGCAAAGCCTTCATCGACGATACACTCCAGCGTATTGGGCGTGACGCGCGTCGTTCGTACGGAGAGCGGTTGAGCCAAAACGATGGAAACACCTCCAACAAAAACGGAAGCGATAAATGGCCAAGTCAAATGGGTGGCCATGAGTGACCAT
>CAIWEX010001121.1 GCA_903911795.1 uncultured Schlesneria sp. | reverse complement strand
GGCAGAGTCGTAGTGGTGGGATTCTACTCAATTCGCAGTCGCCATAACAGGATCTTCCTGAGGCGGGTCTGGACAATCCGTTTTTCAGGTCTGAAATCTGGGTGCCACGATTTCTCTGACTTGCTTCTCCCTCTGTGCTCCTCCGTGACTCTGTGGTAAATCTTCTCCAATTCGCCAGGAAGAAATTTGGACACGGAAGACGCGGAATTCTCTGGTTTGGAGGCGGCAGAGGACACCTGCGGTCGGGCGTTTCGGCGGGGTCAAGAGACCCGCGCCGAGCATCGGTCTGTGAATCTGGTTTGCTTTTCCCTCTGTGCTCCTCCGTGCCTCCGTGGTAAATCTTCTCCAAATCGCCAGACCGAAGATCGCGGTGTCGAAAACCAGCGCGGTTAAATGCGGTGATTGATCGATTTTCGGTGCAATTTTGCACAACCGAAAAGACTCTTCAATCCTCAACTTTCGCGAAACAGCCGGTAAGACAAGCGTTTAGAAGAATTTTGTCCTTGCGGACTAAGATTTGCGATACTAGTCTGGTACGACATTGCAGTCGGCGAGCGGCTGCGACAGAATCTGTACCCAGTCCCATCGGAACGCTCGTCAGCATCACCTCTCTTGGAGAAACCAGACCATGACCAGAACCCGGATGACCACGAACAAGAAGCCGCGTCGCGGTTTCACGCTGATTGAACTTCTGGTGGTGATCTCGATCATCGCCGTCCTCGCCTCGCTGATTGCCCCGGCCGTCCAGTCGGCCCGCCGTGCTGCTCGTAAGGTCCAGTGTCTGAGCAATATGCGCAACGTCGGCCTGGCGATGCAGAACTTTGCTTCTTCGAACAATGGTTCGTTGCCATCACTCGTGTCAAACCAGTCGCTCACGGTAGGTGCAAACACCGCAAACATGGTCGTACCATGGACGATCCTGCTGTTGCCTGCACTCGACAATTCTGCCCTTTTGAAGAACATTCGAAACGATGCAGTCTACAGTGCTGGACCTCCCCCGAGTTTTTCCGTAAACACTGCTACAGGCTTTGAAAACGTAGCAATCGAAGTCTTCACCTGCCCTGACCATGTGGCGGCTTACAAAAAGCCCGGCGGGCTGAGTTTCGTCGTGAATGCGGGTCACATGTCAAACGCAGGCTGGGGAGCTGCAGCCAATAATACTCCTGCGGCAATTGATTGGTTTGCTTCGGCCAGTCCGGGAGATGCGACCGATATTGCGGTTGGTCAAGCGACCGGCGTGATTTGGCCGCAAGGCTATACGAGTTCATTGGAGTATGTTTCGACCGGCGACGGAACTTCGACGACAATTCTACTCAGCGAGAATCTGCAAGCTGGAAACTGGTATGACACGCAAACCCGTGCATTGGGGTTCGGCATTCAGATGCCAGCTTCGATCTCAACAGCCTATGGAAATGCAGGTGGATCGGGACCAAATTATCTCACTATTAGTGGTTTTTCATCCCCCGACGTATGGTACATCAATCGAAATCTGTCGGCTGGGCAGTACACTGCTCCTCGCCCCAGTTCGCAACACGCGGGTGGTGTCAATGCAATCATGTGTGACGGCGCCGGAAAATTCTTGAGCGAAAATTTGGATAAGAAAGTCTACACTCAATTAATGACATCCAACGGTGTCGCCTACGGTGAGCAGGCGCTGGATCAATCGCAATACTAAAAACTGTCCCTGCTGGAATCCCAAGAGAGTCACCCGCCAATCGAATGATTGGCGGGTGATTTTTTTATGGACCTGACAAACGTCGCATCGGCCCAGGTGTTGTCTGTCGTTTGAATTCTCGGTTCAGGATTTGCCACAGAGTCTCGCGAAGTTTGAATAAATCTCTTTGCGTTCAAGATCCAGATGTAGCATGAACCTGGACCTCAAAAGCCGTCGGAGTGATCAGGAGAACCCAGCGATGATCAGAATCCGCAATGTTGCCAATCCGATATCGCGTCGTGGTCTCACGCTGATTGAAGTGCTGGTGGTGATCTTGATCGTCGGACTGCTGGCGTGCTGGATAGCGCCTGCGTTTCAATCGGCTCGAACGAAAAATCGTAGCCTTCAGTGCCTGAGCAACATTCGCAATGTTGGCTTAGC
>CAIWEX010001120.1 GCA_903911795.1 uncultured Schlesneria sp. | reverse complement strand
GCTCCAGAAAACTGTGGCTAAAAAGATGGGGCCAGATCATTGGAGTCAGCCTTCTGGTATCCGTCGTCACGTCACTTCTGGCATTTCTGGCGGGTGTCAACGAAGAAGGAATCGTTGTCGTTATTTTGATTCTTTCTGCCATCAGTGGCGTGCTCGCCAATCTCTTTTTCAAATTTCCAATTCGAGCAACGGTTGCCGATTCGTCGCGAGGTATGCTTCGACTTTCATTCACGAACCCGAACTATCGATCGCACATCTACGAAACGGTGCCCATAAAAGAAGTCACACCAGAAAAACTCGACTTCTCGTTTCTGCAAAATCAAGAGACGGATTCGCAGGAATAGCTCGCGAATTCACAAGCCCCCAAAAAAGGGCGTGAAGTCCAGCAATGGCTCGTCAGTCCACATCGACGAATTCAACGCGGACGAGTCCTGCCTGAATGGCATCGCGAGAAACGCAATAAGCTTACGAAACGTGTCAAATTCTGGTGTTCCCGCATTTTTTCAATGCGGGACGCACCGTCGCTCTGACGATGTTCAACTCTTCAAACCAAACGTCGTCAGCAGAGCGGTATTTGCTTTCTTGGCGTCGGTCGGGGCGACAACGACACTGATACGAATCTCACTTGTATTCACCATTTGAACGTTGACCCCGGCATCCGCCAGAGCACGGAACATTCGCTCACCGACACCCGTGTGGCTGCGCAGTCCGATCCCCATGACCGACAACATGGCAATATCTTTTTCAAAGCTCAGCTCTGCACCAGGCCAGCGTTCAATCAGCTCCCGCAACAACAGCAGACATTGTTCAAGATCGCCGCGAGGAACCGTAAACGACAGGTCGGCATGAGCCCCGTGGCTGATGTTCTGAACGATGAGATCCACCATCACCCCACCTTCGGCGACCGCTCCGAACACTTCGGCTGCGACGCCAGGCTGGTCCGCCACGTGGCGAACTGTGACGCGCGACTGTTCTTCGTCGAGTTGCACTTCGCTCACGACGATGTCTTCCATGCTCGCCAATCGCTTCACAACGTCCTGCTCAAGCTCACTCCGATTAACCATCGGCTTCGATTCGCTGCCAGCCTGCCGATAACCGACACTCGGTGCTGCGGCGCGTGCCAGGTGAAGCGAGAATCCCTCGTGAGCCGCCTGAAGTGCGGTCTCACGCTGGTCGCGATTGACCAGCACTGAAATCTTGATTTCGCTGGTCGTGATCATCTGGATGTTGACACCAGCATCCGACAGCGACCGGAACATCTGGGCAGCCACACCCGTATGAGTCCGCATCCCTGCCCCGACGACTGAGACCTTCGCTACGTTCGTACCATGATGGACTTCGCCCGCCCCCAGGGCTTTGACTGCTTCCTGTGCAGCGGTCAGGGCTTCTGCCAGATCATCCTGAGGAACCGTAAACGAAACTTCGGCCACGGCACCGGCGGCAATGTCCTGGATGACCATATCAATCGGAATCTTGCGATCCGCCATCTTTCCAAACAGTGCTGCGAGAACACCAGGGCGATCAGGAAGGTTTCGCAGGTTGACGATCGCTTCACTTTTGACCAGGGCGACACCAGTCACCATCGGCACATTGTCGTCCTCATACGGGGCGATCAACGTCCCTTCACCTTTGGAATAGGCGGGACGCACCAGCAACGGGACACGGTACTTCTTCGCGAATTCGATCGAGCGGGAGTGCATCTTGCCACCCCCCAGGCTGGTCAGTTCCAGCATTTCATCGTAAGCGATGCGGTTCATCTTGCGAGCCGACTTAATCAGCCGCGGGTCCGTCGTGTAGATGCCGTCGACGTCTGTGTAAATCTCGCAGACATCCGCTTCAAGAACGGCCGCCAAGGCAGTCGCCGTGGTGTCGCTGCCTCCGCGGCCCAGAGTGGTAATGTTGAAATCGCTGTCGATTCCCTGAAATCCAGCGGCGACCACGATATTGCCTTCATCGAGCAATCGGCGCATCCGATCCGTCTGGATTCGCTGGATTCGGGCCTTGGTAAAGGTCGAATCGGTCAGGATGCCGATTTGGTAGCCCGTCAGGCTGACCGCTCGCTCGCCGAGAGCCTGAACCGCCATCGCTACGAGTGCGACCGATTCTTGCTCGCCCGTTGCCAGCAGCATGTCCATTTCACGCGGGGGCGGATGATCGCCAATCTGTTTCGCGAGTTCGATCAGTTCGTCGGTTTTATCGCCACGGGCACTGATCACCATTACGACCTGGTTACCTGCACGTTTTGCGTCGACAGCCCTTTGAGCTGCCGCCATGATGCGCATCGCATCTGCCACACTGGAACCGCCGAATTTCTGTACGATCAACGCCACGATGCCTGTCCCTGAAGATCCTGTCCGACCAGCAAGGGGAATCCCCTTGGCCCATTCCAATCAACCGCAAGTAAACTACATAACCGTCTGCAAATAAATTCTTTACGGAGAATTCACGCCTTGCCACCAAGTCGCAACGCAGCCCGGAGAGTTCTCGAATCGGCGATGAAGCTCGGAGGATAGCAAATTTCTACCCGAGAAACGACTTTGGGGGCATCTGAAACCAGGGCCAATGCCTTTTTGAAGCTGGGTAGGGTGTAGCTCTTGCGAGCACGATGAAATCGTGCTCCACGATGTGGGGCACGTTTTCAACGTGCTCGCCCCTCGCGCAGCGCAAACTCACGATCAAAGTTTCCGATC
>CAIWEX010001119.1 GCA_903911795.1 uncultured Schlesneria sp. | reverse complement strand
CGCCGACCACGGTCCACTGCGAGCCGTCTGAATCCATTTGGCAGGCTCTGCAGCCTGCAGGTCATTGAAAACGGCGGACGCCATCATCCCTAGAATGCATGCCTGAGGCTTGAGTACTCGATTCACGACCGTCTCCCGAATGATGTGCTAATCCTTGAGCGCCAACGGATCGCAAGTCAGTATGCCGATCGCATCAGGAAATGTGAATCCCACGGAATCCCAGAGTTGTTCAAATGCAGCGCACCTGCCGAGGCGCGATCCGACAGCGTTCTATGAGCGTTGTTAATCCAGTTCGCCCCATCAGCCGGAAAGCCCCAAGTGACACTGTCATTGCTTGCGATCCTTAACAGTAGATCAACGTCGATGGGCGGTTTCGAGGTGCCACTTGCGATAGCCTGGGATCGCCAGTGCCAACGCGGATTCCATAAGCGATAGACATCTGTGGTCATTTCCCTGGCGCGACAATTCCCATTTCCAATCGCGTCTGGCAGCGGGTAAGCTCCAAATGTGAACGCGAGACTTGGTGGTGGTGCCATCAACGGACTGAGTAGACGGGGTTCGGTCCGAGCCAGTGGTGGACATCATCGATGGACTTGTTCAGGAATGAAAAATCGATTGTAGAAATGAAAGCGAGTCATGCACCTGCGTGCTGAGTACTGCGACGGATTCACAGAACATCTCGTGAATTGGGTGTTAGAAGCTGCGCATGGCACTGCGATCATTGAAGCGTCGTGGCGTGGCCAGGGGTGCCGCATGGAACGAGCATTCGAATTGGCATTTCCTAATTCAAGAATCCGGGAATGCGCCGACGTTCTTGCGGAACTGAAGCCCGTTTACGACGGACGTGTTGACGACTTTCCACAATATCTGTTGGCGGTGACTGACGATCATCGCATGCTAACGACGAAGGTACGCGCGGGAATCAGATGGCCGGATGAAGACAAGGCTGCCGTTGACTCTTTCATGCGAGTATGGCGTCCACTTTACTCGGAAGTCGAGAAACTCCTCGCGATTCCTGGTCGATCCAAGAAACGCAAATAACAAAATTCGTCAGCACGAAACTCGATCCGGTATTCTCAATCGCATGCATCACTATCCGGCAGCTCGATGACTGGCGAATTAAAGCAATATAAAATGCACATCGAACGAGCGTTCCGAGTCATCAATCTTCTGGATGTTCCTGAACACAAACGCAAGTTCTGGCCGGAGTACTCGTTTGTCGTCGTTGACCCCACAAATCAATCAATTCTTGATGTCATGGAATACTTCACAAGTTCCACTGACGAATGTGATCGAGACATTCGAGCTTACTATCCGGTTTGCATCGCATTTAGCGTGACCGCAAACCAACTCGATTCCGTCGAGAAGTTGCAAGATAAGATCGAATGGCATCGCAAATCGGTCGGCAAGAAGGCGTACATCGTCGGGACGGCCGAAAGATTGCGGGCCGAATGGGAGAGCTAATTGCGTGGTCTAACCATGCTGAACAGATCGTGACTCAGTTGATTGCCGATTTGTCGCCAGATCGGCGAGCCAGCACGGACGCTGTCCGATTGAATGCCTTACCGATCGGCGGCAGCAAGTGGGCGGCATATTACCTGCGTCCCAATGGTGACGTGGTCATTGTTGGCGAGGACCTCGATCGGCCAGATGTCGATTCCGTATACAATGACCGACACCGGTTACTGTTTGCTCTGGCCTGGGGTTCGGAGCATTACCCGGAATTACTCGAACTCCTCCCGGCTCGTGAAGAAGATTCGCGCGACTGTATGTGCAGGCTGTTTCCAAGCTTGTTTTCGTTCCAAAAACGGGTCTGCCCCGAATGTGGCGGCGTGGGTTGGTTGCCTGAAACAAAATCGGAAAGGACGTAGGCATCGATATGAGGCCACGGATACGAACACAATCAACAATGGTCGTCTCGCTAAGAGTCGGAAGAATTGCGATGCGGCAAGGTGTCAGCTTCGAACCAGAGTATTTGGTATGAGGCGGTCCGTGTCGGCAGCAGGATGGCCCGACCTGACAGTCACGCCAGCTCCCTAATTGAATCGTCAGGCCCTTTGAAATGCCCGGTTTCCACTGCAGCACTTGTGGTCAGTACCACGAAGATCTTCCAATGGTCCTGGGGTTCCCTGCCCCCGAAGCCTGGTACGCAATTCCGGTCCACGAACGTGAAACCAGAGCTCTGCTGTCGTCTGACCAATGCATCATTGACGACGAATACTTCTTTGTTCTCGGCAGGCTTCAGATTCCAGTTTTAGACAGCGACCATCCGTTTACGTGGCTGGTCTGGGTTTCGCTGAGCAAATCGAATTTCGAACGAGCGTGCGATCTCTGGGAAAAAGAAGGTCGTGAGTCTGAACCTCCCTATTTTGCCTGGCTTCAATCGCAGTTGCCCTACCCTGGCGGCACGGTGAGCCTAAAGACCAACCTCGTCACTCAACCGCTCGGCGAACGCCCTCTCGTCCAACTGGAACCCACCGACCATCCGCTGTCATTGGAGCAACAGCACGGCATTGATATGGCGAGAGTTCAGGCAATCGTCGAAGCAGCGCTGCATTTGGCCTGACCCCACACTCAAGCCGAGTCCCAATTGGCAGAGCGGCAAGGCCGGTCTGGAGGCTTTGCGAAAGACCCAGTATCCTTGCCATGATGCCACTGTTCGTTCACGGGGCCATCCACATCGCTTCTGACCCCGCCACCCAGTCGCACTATAAGAAACGCTAAAGAACGCGGTGGTTCCGCAGCCAAGTCATTGTACTGATTGAGGACGAGGTGAGAATCATGTCGATCATGCTCAATCCACTTCTTGTGCTGGGGTGTATGGTCGGAACGACGTTCGGCGTCAGTTTTGGCGCCTAGGACGCAAACCTCGACGTACAGACGCTCGCTCAGCGGATCGTCGCGAGTCGAGCAGCAATTCAGTCCCTGACGGTCTCCACTTCCGTGAAGGCGACGTCACCGTTAGACACAGCAACGGATGCAATGGCTGGGAAAACTCGTGCTGTTTGATAAGGATGAGTCGATCTCGATTTCGGGCGACAAGTGGTTTTGCAGTTGTATTGACCGTACGCAACATCCAGATTGGCAGACACTAAAGCCACCACACGCCGATCGGACGCCAATACAGCACGCTGTCAGCGAACAGCGTGGTAAATCAACGGATGAAAATCCAAGCCACTCGCCTCGCGAGTCAGTCCTTCGAACGTCGAGGGCGTTTGACGGTCAGTTTGTTCGTGGCATAGCCGACGGGGCACCGTCTGTTCTAGATTCGCCAGCTTCGCTTCAAGCGCGGTCTCCTGGCCGGAGTTTCGATTCGATATACCTCCGCTGCATTGGCTGGTTCATTTGGGACCGCTCTGGCGATCCCGAGATCAATCGACGTCATTCCCTGCGGTATCTCCCGGAAATGTTCGACTTGGGAACTTGTGAGCTGCGCGACGAGGAGATCGATGGCAAAGCTTGTACGCGAATCGACGTTGAGATCCGCGAACCGTTTTGGGAGCACGAAACCGTTTGGCTCGACAAATTGCATGGAGATATGGTTGTACGACGGGAGTGCTCTGAAGGAGCCACACAATCGCTGCTGGTTCGCTATCGGAACGACGATCCGATAGAAGTGCTCCGAGGTTTTTGGCTACCGCGCCATAGCGTGATGGAGCAGTTTGCACCGCCAGACGCACCGCCAGAACTGCGGTCACAACCCATGGCAACCACTGAGATTACGGCCGATGTCGTCGCAGTCAACGACGTTCGTGACGACCTGTTCGAGGTGAGTTTCCCACCGGGTAGCAATGTTGTCGACTTTGCAGAGACTCATCGTCGCCAGTTAAAACAGCCCTTGATGCGTGCCGTCGCTGCGGATGGCAACTTCCTGGACTCGCAACTGAAATCGCATTCCGGACTGAATCGTATGCACCTTTTGCTTTTCAACTGTGTCCTACTCTTTACCGTGATGTACGTATTCTTGAATCGACGGGCTGGCAGCATTGGCAACCTTGACGGGTCACAATGAGTGACGTGATCCCTTAACCAACGACACGCACGCGAATTCCCAGCGGAAAATCATCAGGCTGGCCATGGCCGAGGTCGACTTGTTACACTCGAAACCTGCACGGTACTTTCACTCGCTTTGATTTAGGAATGATACGCTCAAATGGATAATGAACTTCGCGACCAGGCTCGCAGTCTCATCGCTCGAATCCTCCAACTCCGAGACTCTCTTTGACTGGGCTGGTAAGACAAAGCGGATGGAAGAAATCAACACCCGCATGGGTGCCCCCGGTTTCTGGGATAATCAGGAGTCGGCACAGGCGACGATGAATCAGTTGAAGCAGATCAATGCGTCACTGAAACCGCTGCAGGAATTGATGACCGGAGCCGACGATCTGGGGGTCATGCTGGAGTTTGCCGAAGAAGCTGGCGGCGAAGAGATGGTGGGCGAGATCCAGCAAACCGTCGCTTCGTTGTCGGAAAAATTTGGTGAAGTCGAACTGCAGGCGATGCTGTCCGCTCCCGAAGACGCAAGTTCCGCATACATTGCGGTTCAATCGGGCGAAGGGGGGACTGATGCTCAAGACTTCGCCGAAATGCTGCTGCGCATGTACCAGCGCTGGGCGGAACGTCGCGGATTCTCAACGGAATTGCTGGAAACGTCTCCCGCGGAAGAAGCCGGGATTCACTCGGCAACTCTGGCCATTCGAGGCCCCTATGTTTACGGATTACTGAAAGGCGAAACGGGAAATCATCGTTTGATTCGAATGAGTCCGTTTGATGCAGCACATCGGCGCCAGACGTCATTTGCCGCCGTCGACGTCACGCCAGAACTGGACGACAGCTATTCGGTGGAAATCAACTGGGAAGAAGACATTCGGGAAGATATCTTCCGAGCGGGTGGAGCGGGGGGGCAGAAGGTCAACAAAACCGACTCGGCCATCCGCCTGACGCACCTGGCGTCAAATACCGTCGTGCAATGTCAGAACGAGCGGAGCCAGCACCAGAATCGCGCGCTTGCTCGAAAAATGATGATCGCCAAGCTGTATCAGATCGAAATGGATCGGCGCGAGAACGAACTGGCGGCCAAGCGAGGCCAGAAGTCTCGCATCGGTTTTGGAGGTGGAACGATTCGCAGTTACGTGCTGCATCCAGAAGCCTATTGCAAGGACAATCGATCGGAATACAAGACATCGCATCCTGAAACTGCGTTGGACGGAGATCTGGATGCCTGGATTGATGCCTATTTGCGATGGGCGATGACGCAGTCGAAGTCGTAATGGAAAACCTTCGTCGCGAAGTGACGGAACGAGCGAGTCGCATTGCGACTCGCCTTTTCTGAGTTCAGCACAAACTTCGGACGACTGATTTGGTGTCTGGATGAGCGAACCTGACGTTCTTTCGGTTTTCGATGCTGTTGGCGAGGCAGGGTTGCGGCACATGGTGGCTGCGTTCTACCGCCAGATCCCCACTGATGACGTGCTGGGACCGATGTATCCACCAAGTGATTTGGAAGAGGCTGAACGTCGGCTGGCAGATTTTCTCATCTACCGATTTGGCGGACCAGATACTTATATTCACGAACGAGGTCAGCCGAAGCTGCGCATGCGCCACATGCCGTTTTCCATCAATCGTGCTGCTCGAGATCGCTGGGTATTGCTGATGGATGCCGCCATTGCGGAAGCCCGTTTTCCGGAACCTGTCGTGGGGGCGGTAAAACCTTTCCTGCATGACTCAGCAACCTTTCTGATTAACACTTTGGATTAAGTCATGTCTCAACGCATTCACCTGAGCGGTGCCTCAGAGATTCCTGTTGGAACAGGTCGCGAATTTGTCGCAGGTGGCCGGATCATCGCGCTGTTTCATCTGGAAGAAGGTTTTCGGGCCCTCGATGGAATCTGCCCACATTCCGGCGGTCCACTCGCCCAAGGGACCGTCCGAAGCAATGTCGTGACGTGTCCCTGGCACGGTTGGCAATTTGATGTGACAACTGGCCGCCACTGCTTGAATGCACATCTCTGTCAGACGTCGTTTCCAGTCACGGTCGATGGGACTGAGGTCTTTGTTGAACTTCCTGAGTAACAGTTTCACTTCGAACACGCGACGAGCATAATTCGAAGTTAAATGCGTTCCCTAGGAATCCCTCAATTTACTGCGGGCTTGGAGAGTGTCTTGCTTCGCTCGCGTCGATCGCCCCGTCCTTGTTAACGTCAATTTTATCGAAGAGATCGATGTCCCCCAGAAACTCGCGTTTCGACACGTCGCCATCACGGTTTCGATCCATTTTCTGAAACCAGGTGGGACCAGTCGTGCCTGATTGTCGAGATGAATTTGTCGCGCTGATCGATGGGGAAGAGCGTAGCAGTGTTCCCTCGGACCCGATCATTCGATACTGCAACGGAATCTCCTCAGACGACAATTGACCGTCGGCGTTTGTGTCCCAAAGTGCCAGCGTCTCTGCGATCGCACGAATTTCTCGATGCGACAGTCGACCGTCGCGATCCGAATCGAGGATTTCAAATAAGGTTCGTCCCTGCTCGACAATCAGCAAGTCACATCGGTTGCGAGCGACATCGAATCGAGGCTTCATGGAGGCGACAAACTCGTCGAGATAAATCTTGCCATTCTCATCCGTATCCAGGCTGCTGACAGCGTCCTTGAGAAAAGGATTGTCTTGAATCTCGGTTCCTTCCAGATACTCATTGCCGTCTAGATCGAGTCCCTGAAAGAGGAGTTTGCTCGTCGCTTCTGCACTGAAAGACTGATCCGCAGGGGCGGCAGAGATGTTGATCTGTGACGCTCCCAAAACCAGCGTCAGGCTTCCATCATCCAACGCTCGAACGGTAGAAGCGTCACTTCCAACGGACTTGACCGTCCCGTCGGATGTGTTTAACGAGACCTCAAGCGTCGGCGTCGCAGACGAGATAAAACGACACAGTTCTGTGAAATCGAGTTGCCCGTCGCCGTCTTTATCATGTTTCTGCAGTTCTTTCTCGGTTAGCCCAAGTTCCTGGGAATTCAATTTCTGGTTCTTCGGCGACGCAGAATTGCCTGATCCATCTACGATGTCTCGGTCGTATTTTTCGATCAGTCGACGAACTAGTTTCGGCAACGATTCACCACTCGCCACACTGATGAATGGTACCACCGATTGGGGTGCTGAATCCCCGCGTCTGGGAACAACTTGTGGGCGTTGCATCAATGGAAAAAGTTCGGCCTGGCTGATCGTTTCATCATCGTCGCGATCCAGTTTTCGTAGCACATCCAACGCGTTCGACAATTCTGGGGCACTCAATCGACGATCACCATTTCCGTCCAGCAGTTCAAACAGCGGCACGCTTTGGACAGGGGCCCCTATTTCGGCAGAATCGGCTGCCGCAGCTCTCGACTCGAAACGAACCGTCAAGGGAGTCAGACCAATCCGTTTGAAGTACGTCAGTAACGAGCTACGTGTGACAACTCCGTCGGGCGGGTTCAGCATCGGAATCACTTCCCCTGAAAGGCTGCCTGGCCTGATGCCAAATTGCAGAGCTTCCTGCGGTGTGATGATTTTCCCACGTGCCTCGGCCATTGTCACTTTGCCATCAGCGTTCTTGTCGAGTTCCTTCAGGAACGAACCGACGTACGCTTCGAATCGCTCCCTAGGTAGCTGGCCATCGGTCAGAATCTGCATCTGAATGACGACGACTCCTGAATCCGCCAGATACAGAACCAGATACTTATCCGGGGACGGAGGCGACGGAGGCGCTGCAACCACAGCTTTGAAAGTGGCGAGCGTTATCAGCAGTGAACGAAACCATGACATTGCCAACCTCGTCAATCCAATACGGCCTTGGCCATCGATTCCCGATCATCCGCAGTCATCAAGCGTTCTTCAGGATTTCCGTAATCGGTTTTGATGTCGGGTCTGCCAACCGAATCGGTCGACCGACGTTGGACATATTCTGCTTCATCGGGTCCAGGTCCAGTACATGGCATATCGTGCAGAACAGATCCTGAACGGACACAGGGCGTTCTTCGACCTTCATCCCGTCAGGACTCGTTTTGCCGACAACCTGCCCCCCTTTAATCCCGCCTCCGCACAGCACCGTCGTCCACGCTGCAGGGAAGTGATCCCGTCCCAATTGTGCATTGATTTTCGGGGTCCGACCAAACTCACCCATCCAGACGATCAAAGTCGAATCAAGCAGACCTCGATCTTTCAGGTCACTCATCAATGTTCCCCAGGCAGGGTCAAGCGTTCCCAACAGACTTTTAACGGCAGGAAAATTCTGTGTGTGAGTATCCCAGGCCAGAGCCTGGTTGTTGTTCACGCCATTCAACGAAACCTCGACAAACGGGACTCCACGCTCAATCAATCGACGAGCCAGCAGGCAGGCCTGGCCAAATTGATTGCGTCCGTAGGCGTCTCGCAGCTTGTCGGGTTCGCGATCAAGCCGAAAGGCCTGAACCGCTTCAGACCGCATCATGCGAACGGCGGCCGAATAAGCTTCACGATGACTATCCGTGATCAACCCAGGTCGCTGACTGGCAAAGTCTGTTTCCAGGTCAGTGAGCAATGCCAGTCGCGCGTCGGCGCGATACGAGTTCACCCCGCTGCTCGCTTCCAGATTTTTCACAGAGAGGGATTGATCGTAGTTCATCGCGGTCTGGCCGGGGCCAATCCGATTGCCATCTCCGACAACCAGCGGGGCATAGCGAGGCCCCAGGAATCCGGGGCCATAAGCGGCGGGACTGAATTGGGTGTACGGGGCGATCGCAACATAGTTGGGCAGATCCGCCGTCGCTTGTCCCAGTTCCTTACTGAACAGCGAACCCATCGTGGGGTAGTGAATCGGCCCGGTTGGCAGGTTACCCGTTCTCAACAAGTACGTCCCACGCGTGTGATCTCCCTCTTTTGTGCTCATTGATCGGATTGGAACACAATGTTCCATCAACTTCGCCACATTGGGCAGATGTTCGCAAATCTGAATTCCAGGAACAGACGTTTCGATCGGCTTGAATTGGCCACCGTTTTCATGGCCCGGCTTCACATCAAACGTATCTGTCTGCGGTGGCCCGCCCGTCATCCAGAGCAGAATGACAGATCCCTTTCGCCGTTTCGTCCCTGCGATGTCATCGGCGAACGCTGGAAACCATCCCGACATGGACGCCCCGAGTGCACCACAGGCCGAAAGTCTGAGCCAATCACGTCGACTGATGCTATTCTGGGACATTTCGCCTTCCTGAATCGTTGCGGTACTCAGTGATTAAACAGGAATTCAGAACTGTTGAGCAGAGCCCAGAATACGTCTGCCAGCGCCGCTTTCGAATTCTTGATCGGGCCTCCCGACGCCACATACTTAGCCAGACGATCTGATTCTTCCGGACGTGGCGGGCGAGTCAACGTTGCCAAGTAGAGAGTTTCGATCCTCTCCCGATCGGTCATCAGCGGGAACTCGACAATCGCACCAAGAGTCACGCTGTTTTCCAGACTCGTAGCGTTCGCTGTGAATGCCCCATTCATTAAGGCCAGCGCCTGCAGAATACTCGTCTGCCGTTCGATAGCAGAGCCGTTATCGGGTTGAAACAGTTCCAGAAATTCGGAACGCGGTCCCTGCATCAGG
>CAIWEX010001118.1 GCA_903911795.1 uncultured Schlesneria sp. | reverse complement strand
CTCTATGCCCAGGGCTATTTCGGGACCGAGCCGATCCATGAGATCGGTCTTCAATCGCTGACAACGCAAACCGCGAATTTCGCGCGACAGAGTTTTGGTCTGAATCCGGTTTCTCTCGACGAGGAACTGCTGACTGAATTGCAGACAGAATTTGATCGGCAATTCTCTCACTACCTGGTTCGGTTGAATGCGGAATTACGACAGCGTTCGGCTGCGACGTGGATTCAGGTCGTATGCACCGAGATACTCGCTCGTCAGCCGATCATCGACGATAAATTCCTGCCGGTCTGGAAGCAGGTTCTGGATGCTCGTTACACCACGAAACGGCCGCAGCATCATGCCGGAACGCATCAGGGAATCCCCTCGCATTCGGTCCTTCCGGCAATCGATCCGCATCCCGCTTATGATGCACTTGTCCGTCGATTGGCCGAACAATGGACGAGCGAGTTATGGCTCTGGCCGCATGATTCCGATTCGATCAATCAAGCGGGGGGTGAATTGGATCTTTCAGTTCAGATGCCCGGTTGGGCCAATGTCTGGACGAAGCCAATCCAGAATCGGGTCGATATGCTTGCGACGGGAGTCAATTCCGAAGTCGGGATCAGAGTCCTTGGCCAGAATCTGGATGATGTGGTCCGTGCGTCGGATGAGATTGCTGAAATGCTGCGACAGGTCCCCGGCGCAGCCGACGTGCTTGCCGATCCCATTCGCGGAAAGGGATATATCACCGTTTCCCCGGACCATCGTCGTACAAAAGAGAATTCGATTGTCGACACCGATATCGATGCCGTTGTGACCGCTGCCACTGGAGGGAGCGTGGTCACCGTGATGGAGAGTGGCGAATCGAGGTTTCCATTGAGGCTGCGATTACACGCGGGTGGACTTGGACCGGCAGAAATGCTCAGGCAACTGCCAATTCCGAGACGCCACCAGATCGGTGCAGGACCAGCGACCGTGTTGGAGACGGTTTCTCTGGAATCCGTGGCAGACGTTTCCACCATTGATGGGCCCGCGACGATCAAGAGTGAGAACGGGTGGTTGAGAAATTATGTCCGCTTAAACGTGCGAGGGCGAGACCCCGCTGAGTTCGTCGTAGCCGCGCAGGAGCAGATCCGCCAGCGAGTCACCTTGCCGGAGGGGGTATTTGTCGAATGGACTGGCCAATATGAACATGCGGCCAAGACTCGACGCGCCATTTTCTGGATGGTTCCCTTTACTGTTTTGCTGATCGTGTTGATTCTGTATGTGGCATTCCGCGATGTCGTCGATGCAGGCCTGATGCTGTTATCGGTCCCGGGCGCTCTGGCGGGTGGCATCCTGTGTCAGTGGATGCTGGGGTTTCCATTTTCCGTTGCTGTCGGAATTGGATACATCGCCGGCTTCGGAATGGCTGCCGCCACCAGCATGGTGATGCTGGTCTACTTGCGCGAAGCGGTTGACAACGCCGGAGGACTGCGGGCCATGACCTTGGATGATTTGCAATCGGCCGTATTGACTGGAGCAGTCCATCGGCTGCGACCGAAACTGTTGACCGAGGCGACGACGATCCTCAGCCTGGCACCGATGCTCTGGAGTACAGGAATGGGGGCCGACGTCATTTGTCCGATGGCAGCCCCGGTTCTGGGTGGAATTCTGATTGCTGATGAAGTCGTAGACCTGTTATTGCCGATCGCCTTTTATGCAATTCGGCGTCGCCGCTGGCAGCGAATCGCCGATGAAACCGCCGCATCAATGGAAAAGCCGACATGTTGAATCGCCGTGGCCTTTTGGCCATAATCCCGCTGCTGGTTTTGAACTCCTCCATTTCAGGTTGCGGTGGAAATTCACGATCCACCTATCTTCCGGCAGCAGGGAAAGCACGTGAATCGTTGACGACCGCACTGACCGCATGGAAGAGCGGGTCGACTCACGGACCGATCGCATCTTCCAAGCCAGTCATCAATGTATTTGATCTCCGCTGGACTCAAGGGAAGAAGCTGGAATCGTTTGCGATCCTTGAAGAGATGAAGAACACCGAGCAACCGCAGTTCAAAGTTCGGATGCAGTTCGCAGGCGAACCCGAGCAAACAAACGTCTATCTGGTCATCGGCATCGACCCTTTGCAGATCTTCCGAGACGAAGACTATGCGCGGATGCAGTCGATGTAATAAGGGGTCGGGCCTGCGATATTTCGATTTTGGCCAGACCGAGATGTTCTTTTCGAACCGCGGTTTAATCTGGCCAAAATCGAAATATCGCAGGCCCGACCCCGACGGCGCATTGCAACCGCTCTCCGTTTTGACCGTATTTGGCGAATTGACTATGCGGTTTTCCAGTAACCACCCAAGTCGTGGTCGAACTGGATTTCGCCGCCGCGGATGGTGTCGTCAATCTTGCCGTGATCGTAGACGGTCTGCCCCAATACCCAGGTTCGCACAGGCCAACCTTTGAGGGTCACTCCGTCCCAGGGGCTCCACCGGCACTTTGTTTCCTGCTCGTCATTCCGGATGGTTTGCTCAAGATTGAGGTCCACCAGAACGAGATCAGCATCGTAGCCAGGGGCAATTCGTCCCTTGCCGACCATGTCCCAGACGCGTGCCGGAGCATCGCACATCCAGTGGACGACTTGCTCCAGTGTACATCGCCCCTGGTGAATGCTGTCGAGCATCAGTGCCAGCGAATTCTCGACAGCGGGCAAACCGGAGGGTGATTTCGGATAGGGCTGCCGCTTTTCTTCCATGGTGTGTGGAGCGTGATCTGTTGCGACGACCTGAAGCAGACCCTCGCGCAATGCATTCCAGAGCGCCACGTTGTCAGCGGCGGTCTTAATCGATGGGTTCATTTGCACGAGTGAACCGAGTCGGGCGTAATCATCGACGTTAAACAGCAGGTGATGCGGGCAGGCTTCACCCGTGATCAGACCCCGATGGTCACGTAACAGTTCCGTTTCGGCTGCCGTAGAAACATGCAGCACATGAAAACGGTGATTGTGACGAAATGCCAGGTCCAGGGCTCGCTTCACCGCAATCACAGCGGCACGCTCATCGCGAATACGTGAATGGTCTGCGAATGTCGAACCACCATTAATTGCGTCCCGATTGGCGCGGACAGTTGTTTCATCTTCACAGTGAGCACAGATCGGCAGGGACGTTTCAGCGAAGATGCGTTCAAGAGCGGCCTGGTCATCGACGAGCAGGTCGCCTGTGCTTGATCCAATGAAAATCTTAATCCCGGGCGTCCGCTTTGCTCGCGCCAGTTCCGCGACATTGCTCGGTGTCGCACCGATATAAAAACCGTAATTGACGAGCGACTTCCCGGCCGCCAGTTGCAATTTCTCGGCCAGCCGATCGCAGGTGATCGTCGTTGGGTTCGTATTTGGCATTTCCAAAAACGACGTGACTCCTCCTTTGGCACAAGCACGCGACGCGGTATGCAGGTCTTCCTTATGAGTCAGTCCCGGTTCGCGAAAATGGACCTGATCGTCAACGACACCAGGGATCAAGTACATGCCGTCGGCCTGGACGACCTGATCAACCTGGGCGCTGGCGGGCGGAGCCAGATCCAGAATTTTCGAATCTTCGATGAGAACCGACGTGTGAACGATTCCCGTTGGCAAAACACACGTGGCCCCTTGAATCAACGTTCGCATAAAAACCCCCGCACGTATTGATCAGAACGATTGCGTTGCAATCAGTTTAGCGGATCAAATGCGGGATGTCTTCGATGAAAGGAAGACTCAATAATCGCCGCTGATCACAATCAATCGCTTGCCATCGGGTGTCCAGCAGGCATCGGTATTGTTGCGCTTCGGATCCTGACCTCTGAGAAGGACTGGAGGGCCGATCATCGTGGGATCGACTTCGAACAACTGAGTCGTGCTGGTCGGGACGTTTATCGTCGAGAATACGATCCGCGGACTGGTAGGGTGCCAGGCGAAATCGGCGTTGATGTGATTCTTCGACGTGTACAGGACCTTTAGGTTCGGCTTGTCACCTTCCGTGTCGACCATTGCGACTTCCTGCGTCTTGTCCGTCTTGATCGCTTTAAAACAAATTTGTTTACCATTCGGGGACCAGGACATGTTCCAGAAGATCTGCTGATAGCCGGATTCCTTCCCATCAAAAATCGTCGTGAACTCTTCGGTTTCGGCATTCCACGTTTTAATTACGGGACCATTGTCGGTGAATGCAACTCGCTTTCCGTCAGGGGAGAATTGAGCACCCCAGCCACGGCCGATGTGATGGTTGTCAACTCCGGCGAGATCCATCACCCAGGCTCCATAGGCCGGGCTCGACCGGGAACAGGCGACCTTTTTCGAATCGCTGGACCAGGATGGCATCATTCCCAGGCAGATCTGTTTCGGTTCACTTCCATTGATGTCCATCACATAGATGGCGGATCCATTCTGCTGTCCCTGTGGCCAGGCATCGAACGCAATTTGCTTGCCATCGGGCGAGATCGCTGGTGAACCGCACGCAGGTCGCCCTTCGAATCGATAGAACGACTTCCAGCCAGTTCCGTCTTCGTTGAGAGTGAAGAATTCATCCGGCGTCTTGGTGCGAAACTGGAATTCGGTGACTTCGAGTTTGCCATTGCTGTTGGTGTCAAGGCGTCTGAAATAGATCAGGTGCAGTAGTGGAAACATTCCATTTTCAAAACGAAAATCCTGCAGAGCCAGCGTGTTGTCTCCATCCTGGTCGACGAGTTCGTTTTGCCACGGGAGGACTGGGTTCGCCTGGAGTGTCAGGCGATATTCCGACAGAGACAACTTGCCGTCGCGATTCAGATCGAAGCCCGGAAAGGCAAACTTGGCCAGGTGACGTTTCCAGTCGGGGGTTCCGTTCACGACTTCTTCGGGCGACAGAAACGCGTCAAGGTTCTTATCCATTTCGCGGAATTCCATGATCGGATCGTTCATTCCGCGGTAGCGTAACTGGCACCACTCTTCAAATGACAGGACATCGTTGCCATCGGCGTTGACTGAATCAAACTCGACCTTCGCCTGGTCGCCCGCGAATGCACGCTCCATGAACTCGGCCTTTTCCAACTGGTCATTCCGATTCAGGTCGACGTAAAGGTACAGCATGTAATTCACAACTCGCCCATTCGGTTCCCGCAGCAACTTTCCGTCGGTCCGCCTGATGCCGAACAACATTTCCAGGAAACGCCGGCATTCGGCACGGCTGACTCGACCATCGCGATCCGTGTCAGCCTGGCCGACATTGAGCCCCGCCATCACGGGCCCGAACCGCTCAGCCAGGGTGGTGACGAATGACTCTGCGTCAATTTGCATATCCGGTTTCGTATTCCATCCCAGTGCTTTTTCCAGAGCCGTGGCAATGGAATCAACCAGTGCCAGCATCGGATCTGGCATGGGGCCGCGGAACCACGGTTCTACGAGTGAGGGGACTGCGGCGAATTCGGCAGCTGTCAACGCTCCGTCGGCATTGAAGTCGACCAATTGAAAATCTCGCTTGGCGACTTCGGCAGGAACACGGTCAACCAGAAATTCCGCCAACGTGACTTTCTGGTCGTTGTCTTTGTCTGCTTTTTTGAAGCTGGAAACGACGAAGTCATCCGCTTGCTGCTTTGTGGTCGGTGCAACTTGAGCCCATGCTGGTGCTGGGTTGGCCAACGTCATGATCGACAGGAATCCGATTGCAAACACTGCGATTTTTATGAGCATGCTGCTTCCTTGGCGAATTTCACGGGGTGACTGCTTTTGAAAGTCTGTCGGAATCGACTCGTATCCGGTTTGATATGGCGTGCAAGATTCTAATGAGATTTGATGTTGGACTTCAGGGAGAATTCAGTCGGGTTTGATAGGCTTTGTTGACAAGATGCGGGGCTTCGTCGGACCAACTGAAACGGATAAGAAGAGGAGACCTTCGGTCGGGCGTTTCGGCGGCGTCAGGAGACCCGCGCCAAACATTGACTCGTTTTTAGTCGTGTCCATACGTTTTGTCTTTTCCGAAGATGCGTTCGCTTCCATCCCGCCAATCAGTTTGGTATGACTTCAGACCGATTGTCTCGTTCCGTGTGGCATCACACTGCAAATCTCACGCAAATTCAATGCTTATCCGCTTTCTTGCGGTTTTTCAGATGATCGGAGATGTTCACGATGACGAATTCCGGTGCTACGCCGAATCTCAGCGATAACGATGTTCAGGCAATCGATCGGCTGCGAGAGCTGTACGGTCGCCTGAAGAAGGAACTGGGAAAAGTCATCATTGGGCAGCACGAAGTCATTGAACGTCTGTCGATTTCGATGTTCGCTCGCGGTCACGCCCTGCTGATGGGGGTTCCCGGTCTGGCAAAAACGCTGCTGGTCAGCAAGCTGTCTGAAACGATGTCGCTCAGTTTCAGCCGAATCCAGTTTACCCCTGACTTGATGCCGATGGACATTACCGGAACCGACATCCTGCAGGATGGTTCCGATGGTCGGCGCGAGTTTCAATTTATTCATGGCCCCGTTTTCGCGAACATTGTGCTGGCGGACGAAATCAACCGTGCCCCCCCGAAGACGCAAGCTGCAATGCTGGAAGCCATGCAGGAGCAAAAGGTCACCGTCGTTGGAAAAACGTTTCGGCTGGAGCCGCCGTTTTTCGTACTCGCCACTCAAAACCCTGTCGAACAGGAAGGAACCTATCCGCTTCCCGAGGCACAACTCGACCGATTCATGTTCTTGATCGAGCTGGATTACCCGACGGAAGAGGAAGAGGTCCTGATCGCCCGGACGACGACTGGCGACGCACTGCCGCAACTGGAACATCTGGTAACGGCCGCCGAGATCATCGAACACCAGCATCTGGTGCGTCGTGTTCCGGTGCCGGACCATATCTACCAGTATGCGACGAAACTGGTTCGAAAAACTCGCCCACAAGGTACCTCGGCTCCTGCCTGGCTGAAGCCTCTCGTTGCCTGGGGAGCGGGGCCACGAGCGGTTCAGTTCCTGATCCTGGGAGCGAAGGCGCGTGCAGCACTCCACGGCAGCTACATGGTCCGTCTGGAAGACATCCATGAAGTTGCGGTGCCGGTACTGACGCATCGTGTGATCACGACATTCGCAGCACAGGCCGAAGGGCTGGATGCACGTCAGATTGTTAAACGGTTGATCAGTGAAACGATGGAAGAACGGTAATCGTCGTCTATGTTCCCTGATCGTCAAACTCGCAGTTTCCTGGATGCCGCAGTCCTTTCGCGACTGGCGGGTGTGCCGTTGTTCGCGCGACGGCCCATGCAGGGAAATGTCTCTGGTCGCCACGCCAGCCCCCATCGGGGGGCCAGCGTGGAATTTGCCGAGTACCGCAAATACGTACCCGGCGATGATCTGAGACGCCTTGATTGGCGAGCGTATGGTCGATCTGATCGTTTCTACGTGAAAGAATTTGAGGCCGATACCAATCTGCGCTGTTGCCTGGTCGTTGATACGAGCGGATCGATGGGGTTTGGTTCCAACGGAATCACCAAGATCGAATATGCTCGTAAACTGGCTGGAACTATCAGCTACCTGGCAAGTCAACAGGGGGATGCGGTGGGGCTGGGTTGCGTGGCCAAAGGACTCGTACAAAACCTTCCGCCGAAGCGAAACGCGGCTCATTTGCGACTCGTTTTCGACATGCTTGATCAGGCACAGCCGAAAGGGGAAACCCAACTGGCGTCCGTTCTGCACGAAATCGCTGAGACGATTCGACAGCGGGCCTTGGTCATCATCCTGTCGGATCTGTTCATCGAACCGGAATTGCTATCGAGTTGTTTCCAGCATCTGCGATTCCGTCACCATGATGTGGCGGTTTTCCATCTGCTCGATCCCCTCGAACTCGACTTTCAGTTTCGGCGACCGATGCGATTCGTCGACATGGAAGGTGGCCCGTCCATCTTTGCTGAGCCGAACGATATCGCCGATCGATACACCAAGGCCCTGCACCTGTATCTGGACCAGATGAAGAAAGTGGTTCTGGAATCGGCGGTTGACTATCACCGGGTCAGCATTGACGAGAGCTATGAACAGGTTCTCGTCCGGTTCCTGGTAGGCCGAGCCCAGGGAAAGGGACTGAGATGAGTTTCCTGCAACAATGGATGTTGGCAGGCCTCCCTCTTGTTGCCCTGCCGGTGATTATTCACCTGCTCAATCGCCTGCGGCAT
>CAIWEX010001117.1 GCA_903911795.1 uncultured Schlesneria sp. | reverse complement strand
CCCCAGCCACGGCAGGCTTCGTCCCCACCGTCGCTGGCTCCTCTTCCAGCGACACCAGCGTGGCCTTAATGGGTGTCGTGCCCCCCGATGTCATCTCGAAGTCTTTCCCGAAGAACTCAAACCCGTCGTTCTCAACCTTGAGTCGATGTTTTCCGGGATCGACGGAAATGGAGATCGTTCCTTTGCCGTCCTTCTGACTGACGTGAACCTTTTCTTTGTCGTCCACCTGAACCGTGGCACCGGGCTGATCGACTTCCACGATCAACGTGCCGTCCTTGGTCTTCAGTGAAACAATGATGACAGCCAGCATTGCCACGCCCACCACAGCGGCTCCAATCAGGGCCAGCTTCTTGTTGTTGCCCGTCTTGGCTGGAGCCGTCTTTACTGACGCCGTACTGAGAATGGTCGCCTCGGCAAAATCCATCTGCGAGGAAGTAAGCGTCGCAGTATTTGCGGCAGCAGTGCTGACAGGCCGTTGGAATGTCTGCGTAGCGGCCTGAACGGAACCGCAACGCTCCAGATCAAAAATGGCTTCCGTCATCGTCTGGTAACGGTCTTCGAGCTTCTTGGCGACCATCTTCTTGAAGACAGATTCCAGTTGTTCCGGCACTTCAACACGAACGGAACACAAAGAGGGAATCGGTTGCTCCCGGTGAGCCAGCAGCTTCTTCATCAACGTATCGCCATCATAGGTCGACTTGCCGGTCAGCAGAAAGTACAGCGAACAGCCTAACGCATAGATGTCAGCACGAGCGTCTGCTGTTTTCGTATCCAAGGCTTGCTCGGGGGCCATGTAGTCCACGGTGCCCATGATCGTGCCAGTGGAAGTCAGGTCTGCTTGCGGTGCATCGTCTCCGTCTAAACTCAACCGAGCCAAACCCATGTCGAGAATTTTGACTGTTCCCTTTTTGTCGAGCAGCAGGTTGGCTGGTTTAATGTCCCGGTGAATGACGCCTTCAGCATGGGCGAATTCCAAGCCTTTGGCTGCTTGCAGAATGAAATTGACGGCTTTATCCACGGGAAACGGGCCGTTCTTTTTGACGAGTGCCGACAGATCGGCCCCGTCCACCAGTTCCATGACGAGGAAGTGGACCCCATTGGCCTGGTCGGCGTCATCAGCGGCGATGATGTTCGGGTGGCGCAGCTTGGCCGCCGCTTTGACCTCTCGCTCGAATCTGGCAATGGCAGAGGCGTCCTTGGTCATCGCCGCTGGCAGCAGTTTGACCGCCACCAGCCGATCCATCCGTCGATGACGAGCCTTGAACACCTGCCCCATTCCCCCGGCCCCGATTTTCTCCATCAGGACATAGTTGCCCAAGACCAGAGCTTTGCCTTTCCCTTTCGAAACCTCTTCTGCCTGAAACTTGGTCAGCTTCTTCTTACGAACCAGTTCAAGTGCGAGTTCCTCGGCATCCTTGGGGGATGCTTTTGGAGGGATGAAGTCCTTGAGCGTGTCGCCAGCCGATCTGGCATCCATTCAGGATGCTTATTGTTGTCGCGTTCGATCCGGGGAGCGCCGCTTCGCTTTTGACCCCCGAGGTTCTGTGATCGCTTCGTGTTCATTTTCGGAACGCTTTTCGGCCTAACGGCCTAACGGGCCAGTAGTTCACCCAGCCCGGCCCCTTCGGGCCGGGAACATGGGCCGCAATCTCTGAAAAAGGCCCAACGGGCCGGCCATTCCATCTGATTTTTCGTGTGACACGAGAATCGGGGCGTGGCGGCTGGTGCGCTGTGGGACGCTTTGGCTGGATGTCATGTGCCCACTAATTCCCGTTTTCGAACGACGGGCCCGTTGGCCCGTTGGGCCTCAGGAGACGATTAGTCATGCGACTGGTTCCCGGCCCGAAGGGGCCGGTCTGGGTGAACGGATGGCCCCTTGGGCCGGAAACTGACAGATTCAGAGAATTTGTGGTGTATCCTGTCGGAGCGACGTAGAGACGCGGGGGCTCTGCAAAATTCGGCCTGTTTCTCGAACGGTGTCCATTCGATTTCGGGCCGATGATGCATTCGGACATCGCCCCCAGCGGCATCATTCGGACGCATCGTCATAACAGGCTTCTGGGATATCAGTTACGTCAACAATGGCGTCCCTGCAGCATCAGAACCGTGGTGCTGAGTCAACGTGCCGTTAAATTCGATACGGGCTCGCCGCAACAAAAACGAATCTCGCCAGGAAACACGCAACCTCATTTTGAGTATTGCGTTGCGGCGACGACTAATGGGTCGAAGTTAACGAAATCGCACGCGTTGCGATGTTTGGCATTCAGTCTGCTTAACAGTCTCTGCGTCAACAAACACTGTCCTCCAGAAAGGGACCCAGCCATGAATGCAGTCGTTTCGCGTCTGATCAATGATGAATCCGGGTTTATCGTCTCTGCCGAACTGGTCCTGATTGGAACTGTCGCCGTGTTGGCCATGGTCGTCGGACTTTCGGAAGTCTCCTTCAATATCAATAACGAACTGCACGACATTGCATCCGCATTCGGAGCGATGAACCAAAGCTTCCGGGCCAACGGAGCCAGTGGCCATGGTGGACAAAGCAGTGGCAGCAACTTCGGTGATCAGCATGATTTCTGCGACGGGGGAAGCCTGACCAGTGTCAGTCCCAACGGCGGCGAACAATAGTCTTCACTTGTTATCCCTGCGTATCTGCACCTTCGAATCGTCTCTCTCTGAACCGACCGGCTGAGTCGCACCAAACTCGCCGGTTCTTTCACGCACTTTGACCAGCCTGCCTGTTGAGAATTGAAGGATTTCGCACCATGCATTTGATTCTCTCATTCTGGAATGACGAAGCGGGTTTCATCGTCTCCGCAGAACTCGTCCTGATTTCTACGATTGCGGTACTCGCGATGGTCGTCGGACTCTCGGAAGTCGCCAATGCCATCAATCGAGAACTGGATGATGTCGCCTCGGCATTCGGTTCCATCAACCAAAGCTTCCGTTACCAAGGGCTGACTGGCCACGGCGGCGTCTCCAACGGATCGAACTTTCACGACCAATTGGATTTCTGCGACGGCCCCAGTATCACCAGCACCGCACCAACGGGTGAAGCAGGCTGATCGTCAATTGCACACACGATCATGTCACCACGAATTTGACACCAGGAATTTGACCGCGTCCCTTTCTGGCGAAGAGCCCTTGCGTCTGAGTGTTTCAGCGCAGGGGCTCTTTGTTTTCTTTGACTTGGCGAAGTCCGTTGAAGTTGATTCGGCGTGAAGAACGCGTATTTCGAGTCAGCGTGGTACGGTTCAGGCCGAAATACTGAACCGGCCAAAATACCGAACCGGACGCTAGCGCGTTCCGGCTGATGGGTGTAGTGTATTCATTGTCGGTTCACACCCAGTACGGAGGACTCAAAACAGCCTTACTGTCGTTCGTCACGCTGGGATCGGCGCTCCGAGCGACGATGCAAACGATGTGAGCCTAACCAACCCGTGATAACCAGAAATCAGGTGGATTCACGTTTGCACGGGATTCGACGAATCTCGCAGATAATTCACACTTTGTGCACGGTTGTTCTGAGATAGGCAATTCCGGTATCGTCATGGTTCGGTTGAACGATCGGTTTTCACCACGATGGTTTTTCGTACTCAAAGGAATGCTGAATGGCTCGGTGCCTGGTCACCGGCGGTGCCGGATTTATCGGTAGCCACCTGACAGAACGTTTGCTGGAACTCGGGCACGAAGTCGTCGTCCTCGACAATCTTTCGACGGGACGATCGGAAAACCTCGATCAGGTGAAGGAACACCCGCGCCTCACGATTCGCAATGGATCGATCACCGATCCCGTATTGCTGGGCGAAACGACGGTTGGTGTCGACGTGATTTACCACCTCGCGGCAGCGGTTGGAGTCAAACTCGTCGCAGATGATCCTGTCCGGACGATCGAAACCAATATCTATCCCACGGAAGTGCTGTTGCGATCTGCGGCCGCCGCCAAGCAGCGAGTTTTCCTCGCTTCCACGAGCGAAGTTTACGGAAAGAATCCCAAGGAACGCTGGACCGAAGAAGACGACTTGCATTTTGGACCGACCTCGCGGCCTCGCTGGGCCTACGGTTGTTCCAAGGCGATCGATGAATTTCTGGCGCTGGCCTATCATCGAAAATTCGGCCTGCCAGTTGTCATCGGCCGATTCTTCAACGTTGTTGGACCCCGCCAGGTCGGACATTATGGGATGGTGATTCCGCGGTTCGTGGAGCAGGCACTGAAAGGTGGACCCGTTGTCGTCTATGACGATGGCGAGCAGGTTCGCTGCTTTGCACACGTCAAAGAAGTCGTCAACTCGATCATTCGTCTGGTCGAAACGCCAGCCGCTCATGGATCGGTCTACAACATCGGCAGCGATTCACCCGTGTCGATCCGTGAACTCGCTCACGAAATCATCCAACGGACTGATCCCGCGATTCAAGTGGAATACCTCGCTTACCGGGATGCCTACGGCGATGACTTCGAAGATGTTCGACGTCGAGTCCCCGATGTTTCGCGTCTGGCAGCAACGATCGGCTATACGCCATCAATGACTTTGGGGCAGATCCTGGATGACATCATCCGGTGGAAACGCGACCAATTGAATCGGTCTGCGTGATTGAGTGGAATGAATCATTCGCGAGGCCCTTGAAGCTGACTCATGGCAAAGTCGATTGATGATTCGCAACTGCTGCGACTGGCCGCTGATCCACGGACGAACCTGTTTGCGCCGCTCGGCGGTGGGACCGTTTTCGGTCCGCTCGTTTTTCTGGCGGGACTCTATGCCTGCCTGGCGGTTGTCATGGCGGGCGAGTTCGGCGATCTCGACAGTCTGTGGGTCTTGCGAGCATTAGATCTGCCGGCAGCAACCGAACTGCAAGACTGGCTTGAACCAGGTCGGAACGGTTGGGGAAGCGGAACCGCTTTTCAGCCTCCCTTGTCGACCTGGGCTGCTGCACTCGCGATCCCAAAAATCGCCACGGAGTCACCTGTCAGTTGGCGCCTTTTGTCGGTCGCAATGACCTGTTGCACGATCTGGGCGATGTACCTGTTAGGCCGGCGTCTCGGGGGAGCAGCATTTGGTGCGTGCGTGGTCATTGCCATTTGCGGCCACCCTGTCGTCTTGACGTTGGCGACATCGACTGGCCCTGCAGCCATGGGACTCCTCTGGATCGCTCTGACCGTCTGGGGATTCCTGGGGCACCTCGAAGGTCCGCCACAACTCGTTTCGATGCGAATGCTGGCGGGTTCCATTGCCTGGGGCCTGGCGTTGCTGACCGTTGGTCCCGTCGCGGTCGTTCTGTTCATCCCGATGTTGATCCATTCCTGGCTGCTTCATGAAGGCCGCGGGGACTCGAACGTGTCACCGTTGTCGCGTCTGTGGCACTTATGGCTGGGAATTCGGACGCTGGCCGGATTTCTCTTCACCGCACTGTCGTTCAGTTGCTGGTGGCAATTAATGATGCTGACCAATTACGGCACCGAGTTTTCGTACGCATGGTGCACGGGGCAGATCCGCCTCTATTTCCCTCAGGCCGATCTGCCATCGTTCTGGCGGGAGTGGTTACTGCAGAACATTTTTCTGGTCGGATTTCTCATCGCCGGACTCTACAGCGTTGCCAATGAATTACGACGCCCGACCTCAGAACATGCTCGGCGACGGTGCCAGTTTATTCTGCTCTGGTGGTTGACGGCCCTCATTTTCAGGGGACTTTTCAACACTCGTCTTATGCCTCAGTCAGGACTGATCGAAGCCTGGGATGGGATGTTGCTGCTACCAACGGCCTTGCTGGCAGCCTGGG
>CAIWEX010001116.1 GCA_903911795.1 uncultured Schlesneria sp. | reverse complement strand
TCGTCTCGGTAACTCAAAATCTCTATGAAAAAGTGGCAGGCCTACAGGTGCGACTGTTCGCTCGCCTGGCACGTGCCGCCGAACAGGTCGAAGTCATTATTGGTCTCCCACTACTTTCCGAGCCGGACTTTGACCATGTCGACAACTGACGTAGAGTCCGCGGTGAGGCATTCCAGGAAGATTTGCGGAGTCGCTTCATACATCATCGTGGGATGTGTGATTGGGGTGCTGATTTCCGCTGTGGGTGGACATACCTTCGGGCTGTATGTTCGAAGTTTTTATCCCCCCGGAACCGACTATTCTTTCCTGATGAATCTCACGTATCGTCTGGCCGAAGGTATTCGACCGTTGGCGTGGTTCGGCGCCACGATCGGAGGGGTTTACTATTGCTGTCGACACCAGCTGAGGATCGTGTACGTTCTCTCCGGCGGCATCGCGGGTTTTATTATTGGGTTTCTCGTCAGCGCCCACGTCACGGCAGATCCTGGCCCAAACTACCACACAAGTGTTTACGATGTCCCTGCTGGTTGCCTGATGGGGACAATCGTCGGGGTTATGGTACAAGCCTTGCGCAATGACTGGTCGGACGAGTTCTAAGCGGTTTAGCGAGCATCTGCTCGCGGCTTAACCTGATTATTTCATCGGAATAAAGAATCGATCGCATGGTCTTGTCCATCACACTGTTGGCCACACTCGTGATTTCCGATGTCCGCGTGCGTTAACGAATAAGGCACCTCGGCGACTGGGCGTTTGGCGAGCCAGACGCCGTGCGCGAGGCACGAACACGACGAAAAAGGTAATAAACACGCAGGTTTCGCAGTAGTGCTTTGGAATGGTTGAGTCATCGGCGGAAGAAATTGAAATGTCTGTACCAGAGAAGCTGTGGCGATTTCCGACGGCGCAGGCCATCGCAAGTCTCGCAGCCAGATTTGATGTTCCCACAGGACCTCACATGCAGGATTGGGCGTGGGAAATCGCAGAATCGAATCGACTGGACGAATACCTCACCGCCTATCAGAGCGGCGAATTGACCGACGACGAGCGTTTTACGCTGATGGAAATCATCATGCAGGCATTTGAGGATCTTCCTGCGCCGCTTGACTCAGACCCACGATGGGAGGCGACGCTGATGATTCTTGATTCCAATATTGACCTGCACGCCTACACCGTCTGGTACTGGTCCGATTTGGAAGATGAGTTGGAAGACGAGTGTTGGCGAGTCACGCCGTATCTTCGTAGACTCGTCGAACGACACCAGGCGCGAATTATTGCAAACTGAGCAGGAAGTGTGGCTTACTTCGAATTTCGTGATGCTGGCGGCAATCGGCAGGACCATGAAAAAGGGGCCGCAAAGTCATTCGCGGTCCCTTCCCAGCCATATCAGTTGCGGACGGATTCAACCGTCAGCGGAAAACACCCACCTGCAACATCGAATCGGGTCTCGCAACGGCAGTACCACGTCCCAAGTATCGCCAGAAAGCTGCTCTCAACGCCGCCAGAGTCCACGTCAGCGTGACACGACACGACATTCAGATTTGGCGATGGAGCGGTCTATAATCATCCGAACGTCGAGCAAGCAATCTGTCCCACCCTACGTCAGCACAGACCTGACTGTTGATGTATTCCGTTTTTCCGAACCCGTTGAGATTCGAGCAGTAATCAATTGGGTGAAACTGTCGAATAACCTGCGACCATCAGCCGGAACGCGCTAGCGTCCGGTTTCTGGAGAAGCGTGCCTCCAGTCGTCGATCGGAACCGGACGCTAACGAATCCCGGCTGATGGATGTTTCGAAGTTCATACCTGAATGGCGGCTGCAACTGGCAAGCACAGACACAAAGATGTGGGTTACATTGACTCCGCCCTACTTTGAATTTACCGACTGCCCTCGTCGTTGGCACTTCGGTTGTTTCGAATCGTGTCATTCCTAGTGGGCTTGAGGGCTTTCAGCCCGGTCTGACGCATACTCGATGCCGCCATACATGGCATTGAAGAGGAGACCTTCGGTCAGTCATTTCGGCGGGGTCGGGAGACCCGCGCCGAACGCGAACTCGCGTCACGATTCAGATCTCTTTTATCGTTCTGCCCCCATCGTTCTGCCCATTTCTGGTTTTCATTG
>CAIWEX010001115.1 GCA_903911795.1 uncultured Schlesneria sp. | reverse complement strand
TGAGAGTACTGAGCAGGGCGGTCATACTCCGCTGCGACAACCTGTTCCGCTTCCGTCGTCATGAGGACGCTCCAGCAGAGAATCAGCACGATCGAAAAACGCAGGAACGCATTCACCGCGAGATCCTCCTGAGCGGACGAAACCGGGATTTGCTGTAGGCTGTGATCAGATCATTCAGATTGAGCCAGATACATCAGTCGGCCACAGGTGCAGAAAATGAACTTGCCTGCCCGAAGTTCGACAATCGTCTGCTGCCGTTGTCCAACATAGCATTCACCGCAGGCTGTTCCGTGAACAGGGGCCAGTGCTCGAGCACCGTACGACTGAACCAGGCGGCGGTACTGAGGAACGATATCAGCCGGGAGCATCTTTTCGATATCCGCGACTTTCGCCTGCAGTTCGGCTGCCTGCGTCTTCAGGCCGGGTTCGCGTTCTTTCACTCCAGCCGCGAACTTGGCGACTTCCGCTTCAGCGGTTGCAATTTCCTGTTCGTAGTCCTTGATATCATTCTGAGCCGAGTCACAACCTTCGAGAGCTTCCAGAATTTCATCTTCCAGAACGCTGTTTGCCATCGTGTCGGCGGCAATTTGCGACCGCAGGGCATCAAATTCGCGATTACTGGCGGCGGCGTTCAATTTGCCCTGCAAATCGCGAATCTTGGCTTCGTTGGTCTTAAGCTGCAGATTCTTCTGGTCGGCGGCAACTTTCAGTTGCTTGAGGTTGGTTCGCCGTGCTTCCAGTTCGGCCTTCTTCTTTTCCAGTAATTTCTGTCGAGCGGCAATCTGGCGCGGCCCCCGTTCAATCTCATCGCTCACTTCTTGCAGCTTCAGCCGCAAATCGTGGATTTCCTGCAATCCAGTGCCTTGGGGGGACATCCAAACTCTCCGCGAAGAATACTTGTAAAAAGAACCGCCGAGACTATAGCAGAAAACGCCCCGACTGTTCTAACCCACTTGCCGGATTCTGGGGGCGCCCAGGGCAATCAGCTTTTTCAATGTACGGTGGGACCAGCTCGCTTCGAGCACCGACAGGGTGGCGGAGTGCGCACCCGGCTTACCCGAGGGCTGCGAGGCAGGGATCTTCCTGGAAATTGAGATTTCCAATTACAGGAATGGGTGCCAAGGTCTTGGAGTCTCCGACAAGGCCGTGTATTCGATGGATCTTGAGAATGAGCGAAATTTCATGGAGACGGCGCAGAGACCGGAAGTAAAAAGGTGCTGGAAGCCAAATTTAGCACGACCTTGTCGCAGACTCCAAGATCGTGGCACCCCTACACTTGTTCACTTTCCGATTTGAAAACCGGCATTGCGCAACATAAACGGTGCGCATCCGGTGTTACCAACGCTCCACCAGCAGCGGATGCGCATCGATGAATTGGTGCAATTCTTCCACATTGAACACGCCTGTTGTTGCTCCCATGCTGCGGACGCAACTGGCTCCCATCGCAGTCCCCATTTTCAGACAGGTCTCGGGGGTTGCCCCTGACAAGAGGCCCAGCACGAATCCAGAAACAAACGCATCCCCAGTCCCCGTCGCATCGACGGGCTCCACAGGATAAACCCCAGACTTCAGGCGATGTGTCGGTGAGACCAGCAGAGATCCCTGGCTGCCACATGTAATGACCACGGTCTTTGCCCCCAGCTCGCGAAACCGATCCGCCTGCTTGCGTGGATCGGTTTCACCACGCAGCAACTGTGCCGATTCGTCGTTGTTCGGGAAGAAAAAGTCCGTCCAGGGAAGTACTTCCTGAATCCATTGCAGCAGGTGTTCGCCTTCGTCCGGCAGCACGACATCGAGAATTGTTGTGGTCCTGGATTCACGGGCCAGACGAAACATCCGCACGACCCGTTCGGGTGACATCGCCTCCAGCAAACCAAACCCGCCGACGTAGAGTACTCGTGAGGAGCCGATGTCCTGTTCGCTCAGTTGCATTCCGTCATATTCGGCGTTGGCTCCGACGCAATGGATAAACCGGCGGTCTT
>CAIWEX010001114.1 GCA_903911795.1 uncultured Schlesneria sp. | reverse complement strand
GTCACGCACAAACCCAACGCGCGGTTCAATCACGCCACCGTTCCCCTCGCCGCCAATCAGTGCCTTCACCTCAAGCATTTTGGAGACGACATTCGCCTCGCCGACATGCGAGCGGTAGAACGGGCAGTCGTATTTGGCGGCAAGATCTGCGGTGACTCGACTCGTTGACCCGTTGACGACGACAGGACCTTTCTGACGCGACAAGACGTGATCGACGCAGAGCGCCAGTGTCAGCTCTTCCCCGATGTAACGTCCCGTATTGTCGACAATTGCCAGGCGATCAGCGTCAGGATCTTGAGCGAAACCGACGTCGGCTCCCGAGGCGACAACCTTGGCCATGAGTGTCGTCAGGTTCTCTTTCAGCGGTTCGGCAGGATGCTCAAACTGACCGTCCGGAGAATCGCCCATCACGATGACTTCGCATCCTAGATCATGCAGCATCTGCGGCCCAAGGACTGAGCCTGATCCGTGATTGCAATCGAGTACAACTTTGAATCGACGCTTCCGAATCGCGTCGCCATCGACGAGTCGAAAGACGCGATCCAGATGTTCGCGACCACCTGAAATTTCGGTCAAACTCCCCAATTCACTCCACGGTCGGTACTTTGGCCCGACTTCGAGCACGTTCAGAAGTCGTTCGCCGAGTGATTTGTCGAAGACTGACCCCAGTGGAGAAAACGGTTTCAGTCCGTTCCACTCGATCGGATTGTGGCTGGCCGTCAGTTGCAGGCCCCCCGCCGCTTTCAACGCGGTCACCATGACTCCACAGGTGGGAGTTGAAGCGATTCCCAGATCGATGACTTTGCAACCGGTGGCGAGGAGCCCCGACAGGACTGCGTGCCTGAGCATTTCTCCCGTAGACCGCCCGTCCCGAGAAACGACGACTGAGCCACCGGCAAACATCGTCCCTAATGAAGCCGAAAACCGGGTGACGTACTCGGGGTCGAGTCCATCGCCAACCACGCCGCGCAACCCTGATATGCTCAGAATCCGTTCTGCCATCGCATCTATCCTTGAGTTTGGTTCATTGACTTGTCTCGGCACATTATCCAATCCGAAGGAGGTATGAAACGGCAATTCGAGCGATGAAACTGGCGTTTCAGGCAACAATCACCGAAATCTGACAAGAATTGAATCATTTTGGGTAGGATCGGACTTGTCTCCGTACCACATCGCGCATAATCTCTTGCAATTCTGTTTGTTGGCTTGGCAGGAAGGCGGACAGACATGCAGTATGTGTTTCGAGTCGGCGACCCGGTGATTTTCGTTGTCAGCAAGGTGAGCCCCCATCCCGGGCGGCGTGCTAAACACCTTCATCCTGCGCCGGCGGGCGAAACCTATTCGTACCAGGTCGAAAAATTCTGGACAGTCATTGAGGTCCGCTCTGACGGTCACGTGGTTCTGTTAACACGTCGCGGCAAGCAGCACGATGTTGAAATCGATGATCCTCGGCTTCGCCCCGCACGGTGGTGGGAACGCTGGATCTATCGAGAACGGTTTCCCGACCGGCACGCCGTCCCAGAATTTGCGAGCAGTTCGACCGAATAGTGCAGCAACAAATTCGTGGGCATTTACGCGTTGGCCATTACAGGAGATCTG
>CAIWEX010001113.1 GCA_903911795.1 uncultured Schlesneria sp. | reverse complement strand
TCGGCCTCTTGTGGGCTGAAGGCCCACGAGCACAAAGCACAGGACTTCCAGCCCTGTGACAACGGACAGAAATGGGACTGCGACCTGAAAGGTCGCGAAAAGTTTGGTTATGGCGATCTACGCCGATCAATGGTCTCTCGCGATCTTTCAGGTCGCACATTTTGCTTTTGTTTCCCGTTCTCACTGCGTTGTTCTTTTGCCCTTCAGCCCACAAGGAAAGACGGGTTTCGAAATGTCAGACTCGACACACAAGAATGCAACTGAGCTTCGTCGAGAGCGGTATCGTCGAGCAGCCGAACTTCTGCGTCAGTGGGGGCTTGAAGACCCTGAATACGATGAGCGAGTTGGGGCGATTCTCAACGATGAGTTAAAAAAGGACTCTTCTCTCAAATGCGTGAATAACGTCCCGTCGTCATTCGAGAATCTCAAGGAAAGCTTGGAAAGATCTGGGGATGATGACTCAGATTCGCTGTGATTGAATGTTAGAACCGACTTATTGCGATTGTAATAGACAACCAATCATCGTACGGTGATGTAACGGAAGACTGGTGGAACGGTATCTCGACATCGGGAGACCTGTCGCAGAGTAAGCCGACGTGGACGAACGCTCAATGGAGGGCGTCCGTCCACGTCGGCTTTTTTCGTTGACTGATAACGCTGACTTCCGCTGGCTGTAAAACGTTGAATTCGAGTCATTGGCGTCAGGAAATCCGATGCATCAGGCAGACACGTCGTTTGGTCAATCACTCCTGGACACGCTGCCGGCTCACATTGCAGTCATTGATGCCGATGGAAAGATCGTCGCGGTCAATAGAGCATGGTCCGAATTTGCCGCTTCGAATGGCGATCCAGAGAATTCAGCCGTCAGCTTGGGGGTGAATTATCTGGATGTGGCGCGAAGTGCGACATCCCCGTACAATGAGGACGGACTGTCAACGTATTCCGGCATTCAGGAGATCCTCAACGGTTCTCGTTCTCAATTCTCGCTGGAATATTCCTGTGATTCCCCAACACAGCAACGCTGGTTTCTACTGACCGTTTCCGCACTGGACGTCACACCGCGTCAGGCTGTGATCTCGCATCTCGATATCACGTCCCGAAAACTGCTGGAGCAACAACTGCGAGAAGACGAAGTTCGCCTGCAAGACCTTGTGCGGCATCTGCATCAAGCCCTTTGGATCATTGATGTCCAAGAGGCCAAAGTGCTTTACGTCAGCCCCGGCTACGAAGCTCTGTGGGGCCGTTCCTGCCAGAACTTACTCGAAAAACCTCATTCGTTTCTGGAGGGGATCCATCCCGACGATCAGGAAATGATGCGGCGTGAAACAACCTCCATGTTTCTGACAGGAAAGATCGACGCGGAATGCCGGGTTTTGCGTCCAGATGGGGTCGTCGCGTGGGTCTGGATCAGGGGCTATCCTGTCACCGATCGAGGGCGCATCGTCCGAGTGGTCGGTGTCAGCGAAGACATTACAGCTCGAAAAAAGGCCGAGGATGAGACGGGAAGACTGGCCGCGATCATCGAATTCGCAGATGATGCCATCGTGAGTCTGACCCTCAACGGGATCGTCATCAGTTGGAACCAGGGAGCCGAGAGGCTGTACGGATATTCGGCCGAGGAGATGATCGGTCGCTCGATCATTCTCCTGCACGACCCCGATAAGCATGACGAATACCTTTCGGTAATGGCGAGAACCCGGCGAGGGGAGCGAGTTGCCGCATTCGAGACCGTGCGCCGCCGCAAGGATGGCACGTTGATTGACGTCTCTTTATCAGCCTCGGCGATTGAGGTTGTTCCGGGCCAAGTCAGCGGGACCAGCAAGATCTCTCATGACATCACCAAGATGAAAATGCTGGAAGAACAATTTCGACACGCCCAGAAGATGGAGGCCATCGGAATCCTGGCAGGTGGTGTGGCTCATGATTTCAACAACCTTTTGACGGTGATCAACGGCTATAGTGATTTGCTGATCAGCCAGCTTTCCTATGATGCGCCGATGCGGGCCATGCTGGTCGAGATTTACAAGGCAGGTGAAAGGGCGGGAAATCTGACCCGGCAATTATTGGCTTTCAGCCGCAAGCAGATGCTTGCCCCCAAGGTCCTGAGTCTTAACGCCATCGTGACCGATACCGAGATGATGCTTTGTCGCTTGATCGGCGAAGACATCGTCCTGACGAGCGTGCTGGCCCCCGCATTAAAACCGATCCTGGTTGATCCCGGCCAAATCCAGCAAGTGCTGACAAATCTCGCCGTGAACGCCAGGGATGCCATGCCGCGCGGAGGGCACCTCACCTTCGAGACTCGGCAGGTCGTACTTGACGAGGCATACGTTCAGATGCATCTGGGATCACGGGCTGGTGAATATGCCATGGTTGCCGTGACAGATACTGGGATGGGAATGGACGAGGCGACCAAGGAGCACATTTTCGAACCGTTCTTTACAACGAAAGAGCCGGGGAAAGGAACCGGACTTGGGTTGGCGGTCGTCCACGGCATTGTCACACAGAGCGGAGGATTGATCGAGGTCGACAGCGAAGTGGGACACGGTACGACGTTCAAAATCTATTTCCCCATCGCCAAATCAGCGGTGACGTGGGCCACGGCTTCGATCGGTGGCCTCACGATGCCCAAAGGGACCGAAACACTTTTGCTCGTTGAAGACGAAAACGCGGTTCTGGAGTTATCTCGACATATTCTGAGTGCATGTGGCTATATCGTCCTGGAGGCAGGAAACGGAGCCGAAGCAATCCAGGTGTTTCAAAGCCACAAGGGAAAAATAGATCTGGTCGTCTCTGACGTTGTCATGCCATTAATCGGCGGAATTCAAATGGCAGAGCAATTGGAAGCACTGCGCCCCGGAGTGAAAATCCTGTTTCTTTCGGGGTATACAGGCGAAGCCGTAATGCGCCACGGAATTTCCGAAGCCGACGTCGCGTTCCTCCAGAAGCCCTTTTCCCCTTCAACCCTGGCGCAAAAAGTACGAGAAGTACTCGACGAGGAAGCTTAGTCAAAGGTGAATGGAATCGTTTTTGAAACGCAGAGAGCGCGGAGGACGCTGAGGTAATACACCAGAATCCACACAGTTGCTTCATCAGCGACTTTCGTTAAATTCCATCCCGCCCAACTGGTCTGC
>CAIWEX010001112.1 GCA_903911795.1 uncultured Schlesneria sp. | reverse complement strand
GGGTCTCCTCTTCAAGTCGTGTAAGACTGTTGGCAGAACGATGTGGGGCAGAGCGATGAAGAATCACGGTTGGCTTCCAGCGGTCAGCTGTGAGCGGTCAGCAAGACGTAAGCAAGTGGTTTGATTGGTTCAGGGATGGGCTCGCGACGTGATTCACGTGGCGGTGTCATCTCCGAAGAGGGGCTCACGCAGAGGCGCAAAGAAGCAAAGGGAGGAAGAGGTTGGGGAAAGGCGATTTTGGAATTCTTTTTCAAACATTTGCGTATTCGCGTTTTGAGCGAAGCGTGCATGAGGCCGTCTTCTCTTTCGCTCGAATGAATGCTCGCGCGTTCGGCGGCAGGCAAAGGATCCTAAAAGCGGCCACATCACCAACAGATCCAAGGGAAGGTGTGCCGAAACCACGTTAGATCCCGGAGCCGCGACCGTCAGGGAGCGGTCTTCCACTTTCCATCGCACTCGCCAACCCAACCGCTCCCTTATGGTCGCGGCTCGATGCGTTGGGCGATGGCGCTAAACTTAAGTGTCATGCGATCAAGTGATTCGTTATCAGGCAGTAGATGCAAATCCGATCGGCTATGCGGTGAGCGTCTCTTACAGCAATTCCTCAAACGCCACGTATTCGGCGGATTTGTCAAACAACCGCATCGATCCTGTCGCGGCCTGGTTTGGGACTTGGAGTTCCACTGGGATTCAGGCCGAGTCGACTGCGGTCGCGGCGGGCGACTCGGTCGGATTCCTCCAAGCATTTGAGATACGCTCATCCGGCGTTTTGGGGAGGTCGCCCCAACACATTCCGTAGTGCATTGATTTGCAAGCTGTTTTTGTGGAATAGATCCAGTATTGACCGAAAATAGAATAAGCAAATGCGTTAGAATTCATGTGTATTGCAATCGCACATGTCGGATGATATCATTGCGAGCCGTTATTGGGTGGCGAAATGAATCGTTGCGCGTTCTTCGGTGTATCGGAGATTCGTTGCAGGCGGATAAATGATTCGTCATCCAGGCGGCGTGTCTGTTTTATTCCCGGTTTTGCTTCAACAGCAAGGAGATGGCGATGAGTTCAATTCGAAAAGAGCCTTTTCTGATTCTGTGTCTGTTTTTGGCCCTGATTGCCTATACCACTCCAGGGTTTCAGCAGTCCTTGTATGCTCAACAAAACCCAGCCTTCAGCGGGTGTTCAGGTGCCAATAACTCCGTTGGTCCTTGCAAGGGTAGTAATTCATGGGGTGCCCCGGCAGGCAATGGTTGCCCAACGCTAACCTGCTGCTGCTCGATGGGCAATATAACGAGAACGTTCACGGCTAGTTCCTGTATTGGAAGTAATACGCTTCCCAGTGGTGTGTTCGACTGCAACTCGTGCGGCACTTGGGCCGTTAGCGAAACGCAGTTCTTCAATTCCACTGCGGCGGGTACATTCTCAACCATAGCTTGCATTGCTGCCCTCGCTGGAGTCTCGTTTGGGCCTTGGACAATCGGCTGCATCGTCGCATGCTGTGGAATTACGCTTGGTGGCGGATGCCTGACGGGTGCCTGTGTTCTTGGGTGCGCCGGTTCTACAGCGGCCCTCACGATTGGAGGTCTCGTCCTTTCCATTGGAGCGTACTGCCTCTGGAGTTACTGTCAGTACACGTGTTCTTATTCAGCGACAAGTTACACGGGAAGCACCACCGCATGTAACGGTGCCACGCCGTAATGGTGAAACTGGCCTGGGGCAGTTCCAAAACCAGAATTGCGAACTCGCGAAGCGCGACGTGGCGTGAATGGTTTTGGAACTGTTTCCGTTAACTCCGTTCAGCGGTGACACGCTTTTTTTGTTTCGCTTTGATACCTGCTTTTCCTTGTCTTGGAGCGAGTGGATCATGTTTCGTGTTGCTCGCGTCGTGAACGCGGTCGCCCTCGCAGTTGTGTTCGCATGGATCTTTGTCGCCTCTCGAGTTTTTGCGGATGACGTCACCCGCAACGAGAGTGCACCGGAAGAAGGTGCTGCGAAAGAGAGTACGAGTCCCAAATGGCGATGGGCGGAACAGGTTTACGAGTCCTATCTGGATATTTCCAGAATCAAATATCGCTCAGCCACGGGTAGTTTTCTGATCAGGACCTATGATGCCACTCAAAATGGCCCCAATTCCCCCGGCGTCAAGCGTAATGCAGAACATTTGGAACTGGTTGAAAAGCAAATCAGGGAAGCCGCATCAGACGAATTGGGGATTCTGGTTAAGTACAAGAAAATGACTCCGAAAGAGCGGGATGAGCGATTGGAGCAGTTGGTCGCCGAGCGTTTGCGCGCCCTTTCCGTTGAACTCGCCGAACATGTGAATGCAATGAACACTCGTTTTGTCCGCCCTTATGAGAGTGGCGCGAAACTGAGGCTGGAAACGCTCTATCTCGAGAACAGCACGCCACTTACGGAACTTCGGCGGCAGATTCAAAGCGGCGAACTCAACGTCGAACCCGCCATTACGGCGTGGGACGGAAAAGAATGCACGTTAATCTCCCGCAACCGGACAGACGACCGTTCATTTGGGAATGTCAAACCAGAGAATCCGATGGGACCCAATCCTGTGTTTACTCTGGGGCGTCTTGATCCGAAGCAACCCCCGATCAATGTCGTCTCTTTTTTCGCCCGTGAATCAGATGAGCCCGTGTACGAGGATGCTGAGTGGCACGGCGAAAAGGCAATCAAAGTACGTATCTTCAAGGCGGCGGATACGAAGAGTTATTTAGAGTTCGTAATACTTCCACAAAAGGGAAATTCATTCGCTTTGATTCGCCTTGTGGTCGGTGGAAATCTTATGTCATCTGAAACGAACAAGGATTTTTGCAAGACGTCCTTGGGGTTCTGGTTTCCCTGTGATAGCACTCGTGAGTCGTATGGACGAGATAATGCGTCTGGAAAGTTCGTTCTCAAGATGCGATCTGAGTTTTTGGCAATTGATCCTCCGTCATTCGATATTGATGTGGACGATGCACTATTTAATCTCAAGAATGACGCGCGTTTCAACCGCATGAAACGCTATGATCTTTTGGAGAAACCACCGGAGCAGAGTCTCGAACCGGTCCCCGAAAAAAGCAGTTTTAACTACCGGATATTGTTAATACTTCTGAATGTTCTGGTGGTCTGTGCAATATTGTATGGCTATCGACGAAGACGCAATACCTGAGGTGGGAGCGAATTGTGGGCAATTACGGTAGGTGGTCACGACAGATCGTCCTGTTCAGCGCTCTGTCGATCGGGTTATTCGCGACTCTGGGGATCGCAGTCGCTTGGCGGCGTGGTGCCGATTCGACTGTCCCGGCACAAACTCGGCAAGGTCAAAGTGCTGTTGGCGAGCAAGTTCACGGTGCTCGGGCGACCGTCGAATTACTGGAAACCGGCGAGGCGCGGTGGGTTCTGCCCAATGACAGCACGATCAAATTGCAACCCGGAGTCGGGTTGCATCGCCGGTTCGCTGTCGTGAATCATACTGGTGCTCCGATTTCAAAACTCACGGTTTCTTCGAGTTGTAGTTGTGCTAAGGCCACGATTGGGGCAACGGAATTGGCCGCTGGAGAGAGTACGGTTGCTGATTTTGTGATTGATACAAAGGGACAAGGGACGAATTTCAGTCTTGCTTTTCGCTTGGAGTGCCGGGTGGCAGACCGGATTGCGGTTTTTGGTGTCCCCAACTTTTTCGTCACGGAGCCGGCGGTGTCGGGAAACGAATTTTCATGGAACGATTTGCGAGACATTGTAGTTGACACAAAGTGGAAGCCTGAATGGAAAAGTGCGGTTGCGGCGGAGTTTCGATTGGGCTCAGAGTGGCGCTTGAGCGACATTGTTGTCGAGACGTCATCAAAGTATGTGGAGGCTTCAATGGCCAAGGATGTGCCTGTGAACGGCACTCGTCGGTTGGAGGTCTTGATGCGCGATTTGCCTCCGGGACCCGTCGACGAATGGGTGGCTCTGAGAATGAAGTGGGGTGGAGATGGAAATGAATTGATTTTGAAGAAAACAATCGCGGGAGCAGTCGTGCCTCCCTTCAGCGTCGACCCGATGTACTTACACGCTGGAACTTCGATAACCGGAGAGCGTAATGAATATCAGATTCTGGTGAACCGGCGGACAGGTCAGAATCTCAGTCCGAATTGCGAGGTCCATGGCGACTGGGTGTTGGTAGGTATCAGCGATAACGCTGACGGTGTTGTTGTAACGGTCCGCCCCAACGCCTCATCGAAACCGGGATTGTTGCGAGGCGAGTTGGTCGTGAAGGCGCAGGACTCGATTGTGGCGAAAGTACCGTTGCGTTTGATGATCGCAGATCAGAGCGGCCAAAACTGAGTTGCCTCTTCTTTATAAATCTATCTCTCTGCGCTATTCAATTGTGAATGCTCATTGTGGTTCAACTTCCTGGCAGCGCCTAGCGCAATGCGCGATGCCTCTGCAGTTCGTTGTCTTCGCAGGCCTGCTTGCCTGGACCGCCGCCCGGTATGCGCCGACGTTCGATGAAATTGCCCATTTGCCCTGCGGGATCAATCATTGGCAGACCGGCACTTTTAACCTGTATCGTGTGAATCCACCGCTTGTCAGGATGGTTGCAGCATTGCCTGCGACCATCCAAGGAACGTTGCCAGGCACTCCAGCGGTGATCACCAATGGTCCTTATGAACGTCCCGAATTCAATTTGGGCTTGGCATTCCAGAGGGGCATCGGAAGCCGAGTGTTCTGGGAAATCACCATTGCACGCTGGGCCTGCTTGCCACTCGGTCTTCTGGGTGGCCTGATGACTTACCATTGGTCTCACCGACTATTTGGCCGCAAGTCCGCTTTCATTGCCTTGCTGACCTACTGCTGGTGCCCAAATGTCATGACGTGGGCAGCGACGATCACGCCTGATGCCGGAGCGGCATCATTGGGCTGCTGTGCTGGCTTCACTTACTGGTGCTGGTGGTCTCGACCAGTTTGGAGCCGTGCCTTTCTCGCGGGAGCGGTGCTCGGGTTGGCACTGCTGACAAAATCCACGTGGATCATGCTGTTTCCATTATGGACGTTGCTGTGGTGTCTGCGGCTGACGATGCCACGTCAGTGCCGGACCGAGAACCCTGATCTCCGTTCCGAATCACCCATCACAGCTCCGGGATCTGAGTGCAGACAACTCGCAATCATGTTCGGGATCGCTTTATTTCTATTGAACGCCGGGTACTGCTTTGAAGGTTCCTTTCAACCGATTAAAGAGTTCGACTTCATTAGCAAGACATTGGGCGGTCCACACGCTCACGAAGTTCCCGGAAACCGCTTTCGCGAGACGTTCCTGCGCAATTTGCCAGTGCCATTACCGGCAAACTACGTTCTCGGGATCGACTGTCAGAAATTCGAGTTTGAGTATGGAAAGCTGTCGTTTTTGCGAGGGAGCTGGAAGCACGGTGGATGGTGGTACTATTATATGTACGCGTTCACCGTCAAGACACCGCTTTCAATCCTCGTTCTTTTAGTGATTGCCGGGTTCATGACAATTCTGTCCCCTCAATGCCGGGAAAAATGGCGAAGCGAGCTTGTTTTGATTGCACCATGTCTTGGTGTGTTTCTTTTAGTAAGCTCGCAGACGGGGTTTAATCGCTACTATCGATATGCACTGCCAGCTTTGCCGTTTCTGTACATCTGGATCAGCAAGGTTGGATGCGTGTTTGATGGAAGATCTCGGATCTTAAAGGGGATTGTCGTCACCTGTGTCGTCTGGGCTTTTGTGAGTACTCTTTCGACAGTTCCGTTTGCGTGGTCTTATTTTAATGAAGCCGCAGGTGGTCCGATGAATGGCTGGAAGCATCTTATCGATTCCAATATCGATTCGGGGCAGGACCTGCTGGAATTGAAACGGTGGTATGACGGTCATCCAGAAGCGAGGCCCCTGCATCTGAAGTACTATGGGTGGGTCGATCCGCAGATGGCGGGGATTGCGTACAATGCCATGGAGGATGTGAGTATCAGGCGGTTCCGACCGGATGATCGATCGGTGGCGCAAGGCCCCCAGCCAGGTTGGTATGCTGTGAGTGTGAATTACCTGTCTGGGGCAAGGGAAACAGAGAATGAAGCCTTGGACTTCAGCTATTTCCAGCGTTTTACGCCGATCGCATGCGCGGGTTATTCGATCTACATCTATCACTTGGAAATGGCTGACGTCGATCGAGTGCGACGTGAATTGGGATTGTCGAAAGTGCATGACGAATAGTTGTTCCAAGTGGAGAAATCATCCACAAGACCACACCTCGATTGTTTGGCCAGAGTCCCGACTGCGTAACTCCTATTCTTGAGAAGGGATACTCCATGACTCAATCAACAATTTTGTGTCCGAAATGCCAAGGTGAGATGGTTCGGGGATATGTCCTGAATTTCACCCCGATCGGTGTTCGTATCGTCAAATGGAACGCTGGTCCTCCGATAAAATCCTTTTGGGCCGGTATCATCGACTCCACTTCACAAATCCCCATCGGCACGTTTCGTTGCCAAACCTGCGGCTTTCTTGAATCGTATGCACGTGAGGAATTTGCATCGCAATGATAGTGGGTGTAAAGCCGAATTCTTGGCAGGCCATGTTCGAATAGAGTAAGGCTCATCCGGGAGATATTGTTGAAAGTTGTGTTCTGGTGAGGAAAGGGGAACGGCGGCGTGTCCTGTTGAGGTCTGATTTCTTCAACGGCTCACGTTGGGCAAAAGGAATACGCCACCTGCGTCAGAGTCCGAAGATCGCCGCTGCGGGCCAGAGTCCCAATTGTCGTCGACTGTACAGCTGCCCGACCCGGAAGTCCTGGCGTTCCGAGCGGCGTTTGATGGCCGCAGTCCGCTGATCTGTCCGCTGTGGAACGCAGCAGATGTTGCAAGCGGCCTTGGAGAGCAAAGGGCAGACGTTTCTCGATCAGCACACAGCGAAGGTGGACGGTCAGGGCCAACGGCTGGTGGTGCGAGTCGGCGACGGTGCCCCGGCTTATGGGCCGCCTTGCGAAAGATTTTCCCCGAGACGAAAGAACAGCGGTGCTGGATTCACAAGACGACGGATGTCTTGAACAATTTGCCCAAGAACCTTCGATCACTTCTTGGAAGAAGTATCAGAAAGCGTGTGAGTGCCTCAAGAAAGACGACGACGAACTGTTGGCGTTCTACGACTTCCCCGCCGAGCACTGGGGCCGCTGCGAACCACGAACTGATCGTTCCCTTACTCCAAGGACAAATATTCCAAGCCGGAAGCCTGATCCCCGCCGCCAGACGACGGGAGTCATGATAAATGCACACCAAGCCCCAAATTCGACCCAGCCTCGCACTTTCTCAGTCGCGATTTCATCATCGAATGGTTTGTTTGAATCTCCCGACCGTCTCCCGACCCCGCCGAAACCGACGACCGCAGGTCTCCTCCTTCCGGTCGGTAGAGATTCGTGGTCAGGAAACCCGCACCGAACTCGCGTTTGCTGATGTAAAACAGAATCGCGCGGACTCGTTGCCTCACAATGACTTGTGCCACATGCCTGATCCCTGTAACGGGTTTCCGTATATTACGGTGGCGGGATGAATTGGAGTCGTTCTTGGTGGCACACTCAATGGATGCGATATGACTCGCAGTACTCGTTCGGCGGATCTGGGAACGCAATTGCGGACAGGGGACCAGCAGGTTCTCGAACGGATCTTGCGAACTCACGGACCACCGATTCTCGCATTGCTTCAACAGCGGTTTTCCGGACGACTGACGCCTCATGATTTTGAAGATGTGCTGGCAGCGGCGCTATTTCGAGTCTGGCAACATCGGACTCGCTTCGACTCCACCCGGGCTTCCTTGAAAGTCTGGCTGTTTCGAATTGCAGAAAATATTGCTCGTGATGTCCTGAAATATGGCTGGCAAAAAGCGAGGCAGTTGGAATCGAGTCTGGAACCGGCTCATCTGGCCATGTCGATTGATCCACGCGCTGTTGATCACAATCTGCCGGACGAGGAAGAGCCTGTTGTCGCGGAATTAAGAATCGCCCCCGAAATTTTGCGAGAACTGCTGGCGTTGCTTCCGGAAAATCAGCGGCGAATCGTTCTGGCAGATGCAGATTCCCCCGAGGGACTGGTTGCCAGTCAGCATTTGGCCACGGAACTCGGAATTCCGCCATCAACTGTCCGAGTCTACCGCCGCAGGGCTTTGGAACGATTAAGACGCGAGATTGAGCAGCGTGAACTACTGCACGTGAGTGACGTGGAAGTGACATCCTGATGGCGGTGACCAGATCGTTCCTCGATTGATCAGGCAAGTGAAGGTGTCCGCGAAACTTGTGCCATTGCATGCCGGTTTGACCGGCAAGAGATTTTTCTGAAAGGGATCATGCCATGAACGATCCAACCACATACGACTCCCTGAATCAGCCGGATGATATGTTCCGTAACCGCATTGCAGCAGCGCTTCGTCAACTTGACCAGCCAGAATCCGATGCGGATATCGCCGCTGCTCTGGATGCAGTCCAGCCTGAACCATTGGCTGAGCCCGTCGTCCAGCGAATCCTGCATCATACGCGATTTCGTATGGCCGCGAATGACGAGCCGACGCAGCAGGAATCATTCCGAGTGGAATCCGTTTCCGCTGATGCGACAACACGTTCGAAGTCTCGTAACGGGCAGATTTCGATGGTCGTAGCATGTCTTGGACTGCTGCTGGCGGTCGGGATGGCGCTGACCCAGTTGGGAAACTCGAACTACCTGGCGAAGAATCTGGACGGTGAATCTGGTCACACAGGTCTCGGGCACCTGACGTCACATGGATTGATTGGCGCGACCCCATCGACAACCGTCAGTTCTGGTTCCGATACGTTGCTAGCCGCAAAACCAGACTCTGCAAAGCCGGGGCAATTGCTGACTACTGGGCCGCGAGAAAAGCGGCGCGTGACGCTTCCCGACGGTTCCGTCCTGTCTATCAACGAACTCTCGAAAGTCGAAGTCGTCAGTCGGCGTCGGATCAAGCTGTTGCAGGGTGAGGTCTTTGTCGAAGTCGTTCCGTTGGCATCTTCGCCTTTGCGTCAAAAATCTGCCGACCGGTTTGTCGTGGAAACGGCACGTCGTGAAGTCACGGCACTCGGAACCAAGTTCGTTGTGAAGGCTCAGGGCGAGGCGACAAATGTGGTCGTCACCCAGGGAAAGGTCGCGGTCAGTGGCTTTGATCAAGTCGTTCCGGCCGGTCAGGAACTGATCGCGGATCTGACGTCGTCTCACTCAGCCGAATTGCGGCAAGCCAAACGTTCGGCCTATGTCGTGGAATGGGTGAAGGACCTGATGGCTGCGGGGGCCGTGATCATTCCCCCCAGCGAACATTCCGGGGGAACGATCACCGTCGTTGATCCTCAGGGCCAGGAAATGAAACTTTCACTGCGCAAGTTTCACGTCGATGTGCACATCGAAGATGGGTTCGCTCGGACGACTATCGATCAGACCTATTTCAATCACACCTGGCAGCAACTGGAGGGAACATTTCGCTTTCCGCTTCCCGCTGACGCGTCTCTCTCACGTCTCGCCATGTATGTGAACGGGACATTAATGGAAGGGGGGATGGTCGAGCGAAATCATGGCCGGAATGTTTTCGAGCAGATCCGACATACGCGTCGTGATCCGGCGCTGTTGGAATGGATCGATGGCAGTACGTTTCAAATGCGAGTTTTTCCGCTGGAACCACGTCAGGAAAAGCGGATTATTCTCAGTTATGCACAGCGATTGCCGCGTGACTACGGCAAGAGTGTCTATCGATTCCCCGCAGGGCACAATCTGGATGGTGTCCGGGAATGGTCGACCAACATCCGCGTGAAACAAGGATTCGGAAGCAAGTGGTATTCGCCGTCGCACCTGTTAACCGCTCGCGATGATCGTGGCGATCTGGTGATCGAAGGACGTGAAGAATATGCACCGCTTGATCGAGATCTGACTGTCGAGATTGTCGAGGAAACCAAAGCGACCGCGAATAGTCGTACCGTCTGGTCGCACTACGAACAGGATGGGTTCCGCTATGTGATGCTGCGACATCGACCGGAGCTTTCGTCGAAACAAGTGGCGAAAACGAAGCCGCGACACTGGATCTTTCTGGTGGAAAACTCGGCCGACCGCAATGCCCTGCTGGCAGAGACTCAGCGGCAGATTGTCAAAGTGCTGCTAGAGAACTCGGAACATTCGGACACCTTTTCAATGCTGCGAGCGGGGACTCAGGCGGATACGTATGCAGCGAAAGGCGTCGAATGTTCACTCGACAATGTCGCGGCAGCGCTGCAATTCTTGAACGACGTGGCACCAATCGGGGCTCTTGATCTGGGCCAGGCATTGAAGGGTGTTCAGCAACAGATGATTGCAGGCCGCGAGGCATGGATCGTCCATCTGGGAACGGGAATTCCTGTCCTCGGAGAGCGGGATCTGACGACTCTGCAGCGAATGTTGCCCACCGAAGCTCGGTATGTGGGGGTCGCCGTTGGAAAACGCTGGTCAAAATCCTTCATGGAGACGGCAGCCCAGCGAACGGGCGGGCATACGGTCCAGATCAATCCCGATGAAGCCGTTTCCTGGCGAGCATTTGATCTGCTCAGCACTTTGAATGCACCGCGGCTGACAGAGATCGCCCTGACTGCGAAATCGAATGGCTCCAAAGCCGGTGTGAATCAGCCACTGTTTCATCTATTGACGAATAATCTGGCACATGGTCAGGAACTTGCAGGGGTTGCTCGTTTTGCCATTGATGAACCGTTTCCAGCAAACGTCGTATTGACTGGGAAGGTCAACGGTCAGCCATACTCTGAGACAATAACACCATGGCCATCATTTCACCCGGAAATGGAAAATCGATGGCAGGACTTCCTCTCTGCGATAGAAGAGACTCAGAAAGGCGTCACAACGGCGGGGCATCTTCCTCGGACCTGGGCTCGGTTGGAGATTGATCGCCTGATTGGACTTGGTGCGGAAGAGCATAAAGCAGAAATCACCGAACTGAGTAAGCGAATGTACGTCATGTCGCCGTTCACGTCGCTGCTCGTTCTGGAAACTGAGGCAATGTATGCGCAGTTCAACGTGGATCGAGGCCGCAAGGATCATTGG
>CAIWEX010001111.1 GCA_903911795.1 uncultured Schlesneria sp. | reverse complement strand
TGCTCTCCAAAAAATCCCGCAGAACCGGACACTCGCACGTTCCTGCTGGTACGTCTCAACGTAATCCCCTTCAAACGGGCCAATATCTGAAGAGCCTGTCACATCTGACGTCTGTTTCTTGACGACTTGTAGCGCAACAGCCGATCATGTCATTTCAAAGACTCTCAATTGAACTTGTTTCCCATGATTGGCAGCAGGTTACCTGGCTGAAAGGATTTAGCGTATGCGCCGCATCGCGATATTGACCGCTGGTGGAGACACTCCGGCATTGAATGCAACAATTTTTGGTGCCGTCGAACGAGCGAACCAGTTGAAGATCGAAATTGTCGGCATCGTGCGAGGTTTTGCGGGAATCCTGGAACCTCAGCTTCCGCATGTCCGCTTGAATCCGCTGTTCACGTCCATTCCGGAACTGGACCCATGCATGGGTGGGACACTCCTGGGGGCGTCGCGAACTTACATTGATCCCGATCAGACGGCGGTCATTGCTGATGTCAAATCACGGCTGCAGCGGCTTCAAATCGAAGGATTGGTTTGCGTCGGAGGTGATGGGACGCTCAACGGCATGCAGCCACTTTCTGACCTCTTTCCGTGTGTTCTGGCTCCCAAAACGATCGACAATGATCTCGGCCTGAATTACATCGACGAACCGAACGAGATCACCGAGGACGAGATTTCGCAGAGTGGTAAGGGTTTCGGCGGACGAGTCTCTCGTGAGTCGATTGAATTGGAAGAGATCATCAACTACGCCACACCGGGCTACGCCACGGCCGTGTTTGTCGTGGTTCAGGGTGTGGAACGCATCCGGACCACCGCCGAAAGTCACCGTCGAATTGCGATCATCGAAGTGATGGGACGCGATAGTGGCTTCATTGCTCTGGGGTCCGCCTATGGTCAACCCGATATTATCCTGATTCCAGAGGTTCCACTCGATATGGAACGTCTGGAACAACGAGTCGCCGAACTGTACGAACTGCAGAAGCATGTTGTCATCGTCGTTGGCGAAGGGGTCTGTGATCAGTCCGGCCGACAATTGGGAGCGATCACAAGAAGCTACGATCCGGCTGGAAACATCATTTTCAACGGTGCTGCCGAAGAATTAAAACGTCTGCTCTGTGTGCGGTTCGGCGACCAGTTCTTCAGCAGTCGCCGCAAAAACGAATCGGCCGACTCCGCCATCTTCACTCGTAAGGTCGGGCATACGCAGCGCGGGGGATTCCCGATCAAATTCGATCGGTATCATGCCGCTCAGCTTGGCGGAAAAGCCGTTGATCTGATTGTCGAGGGACGAAACAACGCGATGGCGACGCTGCAGTACTCGCGCGAGTCGGGTTTCACGCTGGGGTCACTCGCCGCAAACAAGCTGCGTGACCGCTTCGGAAAAATTCATCCGCGGCAAGTCCATTCGAGCTTCTACGAGAAACTTCGATTCCAGCCATCCCGACTTGGCAAGGAATATTTGCGGTCGGTACTGACGAACGCACTCGGCTCAGAAGATGTCGAGCAGATGCGTGCCACGATGTTTAATCCCGGAAAACTGGCGACACGGTTTCAGAGTGTCTGCATTGATATGAATCGCAGGATTGAATTGCTGAAATAATCACATTACGGCAGACGTCGAACCGATGGAATGCTCGTCGGTTCGATACCCGGATTGGCATCGGCCGATTTTCGCGGTGCCGTCAGGCTGGCCAGTTCCGAAGCCGCCGGCGGCCCATTGGCCGGGCCGACGAATTGCAGATCGCTCACCAGGATTCCTTCGAACAATTCGTCCGCTTCTTCCACGGCAGTCACCGTTACAGAACCTTTTTCAGTGTTGCTGACCACTGACATGATCCTGGCCCCCGGTGGAACTACCAATCCATGGCCTGTCATTTGAACCGATCGCGACGCATCTGATCGAGGGCGATTGGTGATGAGTTCAATAAGTCCGGGACTCGATGCCGCCAGTGCGAAGACAGAGTCGTGAG